>JAXGPH010000001.1:0-2473 GCA_040767065.1 Anaerolineaceae bacterium
CTGGATGCTCTGTTTCCGAGATAGCATCAAGTATGGCTGTAGCCATCCCCTCAATATTCCCCACTTCCACCAACCTTCCCCACTTTCCGTTTTCCAGAATTTCACCAGGACCACTAGGGCAGTCGGTGCTCACTACAGGGCAGCCACAGGCCATAGCCTCTATTAGTACCGTAGGTAAGCCTTCTCCTCTGGAGGAAAGAACAAACACTGCTGCCCGGCTCATGTAGGCCCAAGGGTTATCCACGAACCCGGTCAAAGATATTTCACTTTCCAAGCCCAACTTCTTGATCAAGGTTTCCAATTTGCCACGCAACTCACCTTCACCCAGAATAACCAGTCGGCAGGGGCATTGGGCACGCACCATGGCGAACGCTTCAATCAGGGTTGGAAAATCTTTTATCGCAGAAAATCTGCCTGCCCCAATAATTACTGGAGGTGAGCCTGGTTCGAACCAAGGGTGCGAGACAGGTTGTTGTGCGAAATTCTCCAGTGCTGGCGTGACAACAGGGTTATAGACAACCGCAATACTTTCCCGTGCAAGACCAGTTTCTCGGGCCAAAGTGTCAGCCACACCGGATGAGACGGCCACAATGCCATCAGCATATGGATATACCCATGCCATCAATCTAAAAACCAAACGAGGTATCAGCCCCCTTGAAAATTGTTTGGACAGGGAAATATTACTGTGCTCGCTCACAACCAGTCGTGTCGATACTTGCGCCAGCCCCCTTGCAATGATTGCAACTACATTCGCATAATTCAGTGCCGAGAGCATGGCATCAGGTCGTTCCCGGCGGAGATAACGTACTAACCCCGGAAGGCTCGCAATCACACGTGTAGCCCCAAGATCAACGAGTCGAACATGCCTGGAAACATCTGCCAGATAGGGCCCCTCTGCTCTGGCAAGTACAATATCCACCTCATATCCCCTGGCGGCAATGCCATTCGCGAGGCCTACCATAACCCGCTCCGCACCACCTCCTCGCAGGGAAGGGAGATAAATTGCAACTTTCTTTCTCTTCATTTGACAATCACATGCTTCACAGGCTTCAAATGGGACCTGCGGTTGCATGGAACTCATCCCTTTAGATTCATGTGTTGCCATGTGCCCCCAACCAAACCCTGCAGCGGTTCCATATCGCTGTCCGTAAACCGCAGAGATTCATTGTCAGGCTGGTAACGAAGACAGCCGTGAGACCCAGAAATGCACCCGATCCAAGGCTGACCAAGTTGACATCGCTCAATCTTGAACCAACCCAAGCCAAAAACCCAGTCGTCAGAGTGATTATTGATCCTTTCACGAACAAGGGTAGTATCGCCGGCATGGCGAAAACATAACGACCCAGCCATGCACTCAAAATAATGGCGACACTAAAGGCCCCGAGCGTCGCCCAGGCGGCACCTAAAATGCCAAAGGGAGGGATCAGCAGCAGGTTGAAAATTAAGTTCGTTATCGCGGCCAGGCCTCCTGTAAAGACAAGCCAGCGACTGTCTCGTCCCAAATGAAATGCGATGTCAAAATGATAAGCCTTTATTCCGGCCAAGGCTGATGCCACAGCTACCCAGGGAAAAATCCGCAAAGCCTCAGGTCGGAACTCGGCCCCGATCAAAAGCGTTATGATCTGGGGGCCCAGAACCACGAAGCCGACGGCACCTGCAAGAGCGGCAGAGATAATCAGTTCACCGTTTTGTGCGAGCTGCTTCCGTGCTTCGACAGCGCCCTCTTTTTCCAGTACGTTCAACGCTAGAGGATAAGCCGCGGTATTGATGATGGTCAACAATAAGGTCAAGCCTTGAAAGGATAAATCATAAGCAGCTGCATAAACACCCACTGCATGCTCATCGATCAACCATCCAATGAGCAATCGATCAGAGCCTGAAACCACCCAGGCTAACGCGAACGTTACAGTCAGAGGCAGTCCATAGCGTAGCTGTTCACGCAGTGCCTCATTGTTGGGCCAGCGGGGGGAAATACCACGCCAAAAAAAAAGTGCAAACAGGACGAAGGCTCCACTATGCGCAACGATGAGCCCGATGATGGGCGCCGCTGCACCCACGCCAAACCATGCCAACGTTCCTCCAATTACCAGCGAGAGCATAGCCTTGCTTCCCAGCAGCTTGCCGTACCAGCCTGGCATCATCTTAACCTGCACAATGGATAGGTTCAATTCGAACCAAGCTTGGGCAAACAGCAAAAGTACCGCCAATACCAGCAATCTTTGCCAGACAGGATCAGGCCACAACAAACCGAGCAGGACGCCAGATCCCGTCACCGCAACTGCGAGGGTGAGAAACAGCCCTAGAATGCCAGCCAAAAAACTTTCCATGTTCTTTCGATTGGCCTGGAAAAAGCGGATCATCACCAGTCGCAACCATTGAAACACGACAACATTTGCCAATCCTACACCAGCAAGAACCAGCGCATATCTCCCGAACTCGTCCGGGGCCAGAAGACGTGTAAAGAGCGCAAGAG
>JAXGPH010000010.1:0-43520 GCA_040767065.1 Anaerolineaceae bacterium
GAATAAATTGAGTAAATTTGACACAATTGAGTAAAGTTGAGTAAAGTTGTGTAAAAGTTAATCGCGCTCGTAATCGCTCTTTGTAATCGCGCTGTGTAATCGCGCTTGATTAGGAGTTAGACTACTATGTTATAATTGCCTGCATTATCCTCATGGAATATTGGACGGAGAACAAACATTGGCTTTCATTAACCCCATAAAATGGCTGTTAGGGTTACTTTCTCAAGACCTCGGGATTGACCTTGGCACAGCTAATACATTGGTCAATGTTAGGGGCAAGGGCATTGTCATTAACGAACCTTCCTGGGTGACGATCGATAAACGCACCCGTGAACCGCTAAAGATCGGTGCTGCTGCGAAGGCGATGGTTGGGCGCACGCCAGCGAATATGGTCACGATCAGACCCCTGCGTGATGGTGTTATTTCGGAATACGACATTACCCAGGCGCTGCTTGAGTACTTCATCAGCAAAGCTCATGAAAACAGTATTGTGCTATTCCCACACTCGCGGGTTGTTATCGGTATTCCATCTGGTGCAACAGAGGTCGAAAAACGCGCAGTTTATGATGCGGCTATGTCTGCCGGAGCTCGGGAAACTTATATGGTTCTTGAACCTGCGGCGGCAGCAATCGGGGCTGGCTTGCCAATCAATTCGGAGTTTGGCACCATGGTTGTGGACATCGGTGGGGGTACCACCGAGGTGGCGGTAATCAGCACTGGCGGTATTGTCATTTCCCGTTCGCTGAGAGTGGCGGGCGACGAATTAGATCAGGACATTATTGAGTATGTTCGCAGCAAGTACAATTTGTTTATTGGTGAACAGATGGCTGAGAAGGTAAAAATTGCGATCGGATCAGCTTATCCACTTAATGAAGAGAAAACGGTCGATGTCCGCGGGCGTAATCTGATCACCGGGTTACCCGAAGCGATTGAGATTTCGTCAATCGAAATTCGTGAAGCAATTGCACCTTCAGTTCAGGTAATTGTGGACACCATCAAGGATGCTCTGGATGAATCTCCACCGGAAATACTCTCAGATCTGATGGACAATGGTATTTGCCTGACGGGTGGAACCGCCCAGCTTCAAGGACTGGCTGAGCGCCTCTCGAACGAGGTCCGTGTAAGAGTCTGGGTGGCAGAAGACCCAATGACATGTGTGGCACGCGGTTGTGGAATGGTGCTGGACGACCTGGATCTGTACGAAAACTTACTCGTAGGCGTTGAACGGGATCCTTACACAAGTACGCAGGGTTAATCTTTCCTTGCGATCTGAATAGACCAGATTCGACATGCGCAATCTATTTACTCCAAAAAACCTACGAAATTTGATTTTAATCATTATTATTGTTGGTGTTCTCACACTTGCAATCTCGGGTTATTTAACGCCGCTTTTCAGCTTTTCTGTCAGTCCGCTGATTTCCGCCCAGAGCTGGATTTCTGAACGCTACCTGGCTTTTAGCGACTTCTTTGGTTCACCGCGTGATATGGCAACTCTGCGTGAAGAGAATGCTCTACTGCGCAACGAGGTGGCACAGCTGCAAAGTGAAATTATTGCCCTGCAGGAAAACCTGGCTCAGGCTGAGATTCTCTACACTTTGTTGGATTTTGCGCGCAGCAATCCGGAGCATGAATACGTAGCCGCGACTGTAATTGGGCGCGAGATCAGCCCTTACCTGCAATATATCATTATCGACAAAGGCTCCAATGACGGCATCCGTTACGGCATGCCGGTGGTAACTCAGCAGGGTCTGGTGGGGCGGATCGACGCGGTTATTTCGGATGCCGCGCGCATTCAGCTGATCACCGATGCTGGTTCAGTTGTCAATGTGCGTCTTAAGAACGCAAATGTTGAAGGGCAGATAAGCGGCTCCATTACTGGCGAGGTAAGTCTTGATATGGTGCCAATTGATGCCCAGGTGGAAATTGGCGAGGTCATTCTCACATCCGGCTTGGGTGGAACATATCCGCCAAACATTTTTGTGGGCCAGGTTCTTTCGATGCAGTCACGTCAGAATGCGCTCTTTCAGACGGGTTCTGTCCAACCAATCGTTGATTTCTCAGTTCTAAGTGCGGTGCTTGTCATCACTAATTTTGAGGCTGTTGATATCACGCCGTTATTACCCTGAGGTTTGCCCATGTTGATTTATCTGGCGTACGGAATGAGTTTCGTGCTGGCGATGATGCTCCAATACGGCGTCTTTAGCCGCTGGATGATCCTCTCGGGCAGCCCTGATCTGGTGCTATTGCTGGTGATTGCCCTTTGCTTGCATCAGAATAACAGACATTTCTGGATTCTGGTCCTCATTATGGGTGGGGTCGTTGGACTTGTTTCGGCATTACCTTATTTCGTGCCGATGATCGTCTATATGGCTGTTTACCTCGCATCCCTGAGCCTGAAACAGCGCCTTTGGCAGACACCGCTCTTGGGGATGTTTCTGCTGACCTTCGGCGCGACTATCCTGGTAAATCTTCTTTCGATCGCCGTTCTTTTTGTGCAAAGAATTCCCTTCGTGTTCTCTGAAGCACTGGTGAATGTGGTTCTGCCAGCGGTATTCCTCAATATGTTCTTGGCAATTCCAGTACATGCCATAGTGCAGGAATTGAATGTGTGGTTGTATCCAAAAGGAGCCGAGGTATGAATAATGGCAACTATGAAAAGCCAACCATCGATTTGAAGCGTTTCCGTTGGGTCTATCTGACCATTGCGGTCGTGTTTGTCTACTATATCGCTCAACTCTTCAATTACCAAATTGTTAGGGGTGAGGAATATCAGGCACAGGCGGAAGATAATCGCACCCAGGTTATCAGTATCCCAACGGATAGAGGCATGATCTTTGATCGTAATGGCATCGTTTTAGCCCGCAACGTGGCGCAATACAACGTTACTGTTACGCCGGCAAACTTGCCAGACTCGCCTGGAAAAACCCGCGATATTTTTAACCAGCTCAGCGCTCTGATCGATATTCCTGTCAGCCAGGGAGAGGTTAACGAGCAAACAGCAAGTTCCTTTTCACCTTGCTATACCACGCTTGGAATCGAACAGGTGGTGGAGATTGCTGACAGTCTTTGGCCTTTTCAGCCGACGCGCCTGAAATGTAATATCGACAAGCAAACAGCCATGATCATCAAGGAAAAGGGGGCAGATTGGCCTGGCATTGAGGTGGAGATTGAACAGATTCGTGAATACCCCACGGGTAATCAGACTGCGGAAATCATCGGTTTTCTTGGACCCATCCCGGAAGTGCTTTTGGATTATTACACTGAACAAGGCTTTGTCTCAGGACGTGACAAGGTAGGATATATGGGCATTGAAAACTCGATGCAGGATGTGCTTGGGGGGAAAAACGGACGACGGGTGGTGGAAGTGACGGTTGGTGGTGAGATCGTGCGAGACATCGAAGAGCCCGTTGACCCTGTGCCCGGTGAGAACATCTATCTTTCGATCGACTACCGTTTGCAGCAAGCTGCGCGGGCTGCCTTGGTAAACCAGCTCGATTACTGGAATCAACGCTATATGCTCTGGCAGAATGAAATCCTGAGTACGATGGGGGTTGTTGTGGCGATGGATGCCAAGACCGGCGAGATCCTTACGATGGTGTCTTATCCGAATTATGATAACAATCGCATGTCCCCATTTATCCCGGCTGACTACTATGAGCAACTTAGCATCGACGAACACAAACCTTTGCTCAACAAAGCCATCAGTTCTGAATTGCCGCCAGGTTCTGTTTATAAGATGGTTTCTGCCCTGGGGGTCTTGAACGAAGATGTGGTCACACCCCATCAGACAATTGAATGTCCAGGGATGATCACTCTCCGCCAGCAATTCTATGAGACCGACATTGGTTCTTTACAGAACTACTATTGCTGGGATCGTGCCGGACATGGTCAGGTGGATTATTTGCACGGTATTGCTTATTCCTGTAATATTTATTGGTACAAGGTAGGCGGCGGTTATGAGGGCGAAGTGGCTGACGGCGGGTTGGGCATCTGGCGTATGGATGAGTATGCTGCGGCGCTCGGCTATGGAGAAACGACAGGGCTTGAACTTCCAGGTGAAGCGGATGGATTGCTGCCTAACCCAACATGGAAGCGTTTGAACATCGGCGAAAACTGGGCAACTGGTGACACCTATCTGGCAGCAGTCGGGCAGGGTTATGTGTTGGCGACACCAGTGCAGGTGTTGAATTCGATCAACACGATCATCAATGATGGCAAACACTATCAACTGACCATCATCGATAGAATCACGGACTTTGATGGTAATGTTACCTATCAATCCGAACCTGAAATCCTTTGGGATATTACCAAAGATCCGATGATCGCTACTTATGAAGGCAATAACCGCACCACCGAGTTGAAAACTGTTGAACAATCGGTGATTGACCTCGCTAAACTCGGCATGGAAATGGTGACCCGGGATGATGGCACTGCATCGTACGAATTCGAGGATAATCCCTGGAAAGTGGCTGGCAAGACCGGAACTGCTGAGTTCTGTGATGATTGGGCAAACCGTGAGGGGTTATGTGTGCCTGGTTCGTGGCCGGCACATGCCTGGTTTGTTGGGTACGCTCCTTATGACGATCCGGAAATTGTCGTAGCTGTCTTTGTCTACCATGGCGCTGAAGGTTCCACTGTTGCTGCTCCTATCGCCAAAGCCACAATTGATGCTTATTTCCAATTGAAACAGGTCGATCAGGAGCTGCAGCAAAACGAGTATGCTCCGGCGATACCATAGGCTGCTAATTATGGACGAGATGACTGTTCGTGGAATGAAAGGCGGAGTTCTGATCAGCCTGCCCGAAAAACCCTGGTATCAACAGCGGGATTTATTGATCTCACGCATTCAGACCCAGGAGCGCTTCTTCAAAGGTGGGCGATTCGCTCTGGATGTGGGTGGCGCTGAGTGGTCACAGGATCAGCTTTTCAAGCTTCTGGGCGACTTATCCAATGAAGGCGTCTGCCTTTGGGCTGTTTTGACCACTTCAGGTGTAACCCAGGCTTCAGCCCAAAATTTCGAACTTCAGACGAGTATCTCAGCGGAAAATGCTGCTGAAAAGTCCGAAAATCTGCAATTGCCAAAGGATAGGCATATTGTTGAATTGCGCACAAAACCGCTGAAAAAGAGCGGAAAAGTCGCTTTCAAGGCAAATGGAGTGATGATTGGAGATGTGCCTGAGGAGGCTGAGGTTGTTGCGGCTGGAAGCTTGGTGATTTGGGGCACGGTCAGAGGCTGCATCAAAGTTGGCTGTGGCAGGGATTTTTCATCGCGATTGTGCGTTTTGCGTTATTCTGGTCCGGGGTTAAGTTTGTGCGGGCAGTTGGTGGAAGAGCCCAAAAGAATGTTTAATACTGCACCGCTTGAGATCCGCTATGATGATGGGACTGTCCATTTGCAGGCAGCGGTTGCGAGGAAGTTTAAACTTTTATGAACACGCGTGAGATTTGGAAACGGTTTGACATCCCGCTTTTTGCGGTGGTGTTGCTGTTATGTGTTTTTGGCGTGGCGCTGATCTCTTCAGCGATTGCTGGAAATCCCACCCTGGTTGACCATCCCAAGCGCCAGGCAACTTTCCTGATCATCGGATTGGTGATATTGTTTTTGAGTGCCTCGTTTGATTACCACATCTGGAAGACACTCAGCAAACCTTTTTATGTTATGGTGGCACTGCTGCTACTATTGGTATACGTGTTTGGTGGGGCAAGGTTTGGCGCCGCCAGGTGGCTTGAGACAGGCTTGGTGACGATCCAGCCGGCGGAACTGGCAAAAATCGCCATTATCCTGGCGCTTGCCAGCTTCTTTTCGAGCAACATTGATCGCATCAATAATTGGATGACGATCGGTAGGAGTTTGGTTTTAACGGGTGGAATTGTGATCTGGATTTTGCTGCAGCCTAACCTCAGCACCAGCATTGTGATTTTCGTCATCTGGGCAACTATGCTTTGGATCTGCGGGTTGAAAACAAAGTACATCCTGATCATGCTTGGAGCAGCCGCGATCTTTATGGGAATTTCGTTTTTGTTGGACTTTCCCTACCTGGCGGATTACCAAAAAGCCCGCATTACAAATTTTCTCGCTCCGGCTGAAGATGCACGCTATGGTGACACCTACAACGTTGACCAGGCATTGATCAGCATCGGTTCGGGAGGATGGTTTGGCAAGGGGTACGGCCAGGGCTCGCAGGTGCAATTGCGTTTTCTGAAGATCCGCCATAGCGACTTTATCTTTTCGGTGTTAGCGCATGAATTTGGCTTTGTCGGTACGGTTATCGTTTTGGCAGCCCTGATTTTCGTGATCGTGCGCTGTTTCAAGGTAGCCCAAAACGCCCCGGATGCTTACGGCTCATTGATTGCATATGGGTTTGGCGTGTTGATGGGCTTCCAGACGATTGTGAATGTGGGGGTGAATTTGCGATTGCTGCCTGTCACGGGGTTGACCCTGCCGTTTATCAGTTATGGCGGTAGCTCACTGGTCTCGATGCTGCTGGGGATCGGCTTGGTTGAGAATATCAAAATGCGCAGCCAGGATAAAGAATTTCGGGAAGAACCCTTGTAAGAAAAGGCAGGAATGTGGTAAGATAGGCATTCGTTGGTGGGGGCTCGTCTAATGGCAGGACAGCAGACTCTGAATCTGTATGTAGAGGTTCGACTCCTTTGCCCCCAGCCTGAACACATCGAAAGAACTGTCATGAAAAGTGACGGTTCTTTTGTTAAATTGATATCGGGTAGGGGCATACCCCATGCCTGCCTTGAGTAACAACGAGTTTGGTTATTGCGGTGGGAGTAAACACTGCTCGCTTCGCTCCCAGCATCATAACCTCCAACGTACGGATGGGCTTTAGTCTATCCGCTGCATGTATTACACTAGAGCTTTGGCGGTGGGAGTAAACCCCCACCGTACGGAACAAACACTGCTCGCTTCGCTCCCAGCATCATAACCCCCACCGCATGGATGGGCGTACGGATGGGCTTTAGTCCATCCGGATTGTATGCTCGCGCATCCCATAGACAGGATTCTCCATCGGCAGAACGGCGAGAACGGAAGTGCTCCCAAAGTAAGCGCCCTTTTTTCGGACGAAGGGCTATAATTGAACTGATTTCAACTAAAGGAAAATACTGATGAAAATTAACAAGATTCTTGTTGTGTTTCTGGCATTGTTTATCCCCTTTATCATTTTGATGGGTGGGGTGAGGTTAATGATAAACCCAGCCTTTGCAGAATTTGAATATGACCGTGCGGGTTTTCCGCCCGACCCTTACGGAATGGATACCATTGAACGCAAGCAGTGGGCGGGCTATGCCATCCGCTACCTGATCAATAGTGAACCCATCGACTACCTTGGCAACCTTCAGAACTTTCAAGGTCAGAAGATCTTTACCGAATCCGAGCTTTCGCATATGGTTGACGTTAAGGAAGTTGTTCAAAGTTCCCTGCTTGCTTGGTACATCGTAATTGGTCTCAGTGTTGCAATCCTTGGCTGGTTCCTGATCATGGGGCAGTGGAGTTCGTTGCGGCAGGCGTTTCAGGCTGCCGGTTGGGTGACTCTGGGGTTGATTGGTGCGTTATTGATCTTTTTTCTGGTGAGTTTTGATACCTTATTCGAGCGTTTTCACCAACTCTTTTTTGCGGAAGGCACCTGGCTTTTCGATGAATCCAGCACGCTCATCCGCCTCTTTCCCTTTGTTTTCTGGCGCGACGCTTTTGCGCTGGTGTTGATCTTTACCTTGGTTGTGGGGATTCTTCTGGTGGTGATTACCCACAAACGAAAACCGAAAACAGCTGCCTAAAAAAAGACCCCCGATTTTCGGGGGTCTGTTCTCGTGAAAACTAAAGGACGACGGGAGGATTTTCCGCGTCGAGGCTGGGATCGAAGATGTGGAAGTTGTCCATGTTGAAGACAACGCGCATCTTTTCGCCGAACTGAGCGTGCGTGCGGGGGTCAACACGAGCGATGAAATTGTTATTGCCGTTAACCAGGTAAAGGAAGATTTCGTTACCCATCAGTTCAGTCACATCCACAGTAACATCCACCGGCTCGGCAATGATGCCAGGGGGGGCATATTCGGGATTATGAATGTCCTCAGGGCGGATACCGAAGATGATGTCCTTATCAACGATATGCTCGTAGCGTGCGATGAAGTGGTCTGGGATGCGGACACGGAACGAGCCCATGTCCACGAACATCTTGCTGTCTTCCATGAGAACCTTACCGTTGAAGAAGTTCATGGCAGGTGAGCCAATGAAGCCGGCGACGAAAAGGTTCGCAGGGTGGTCATAGAGCACCTGCGGGGTATCGAGTTGCTGAAGCTTTCCTTTATTCATAACGGCAATTCGGGTCGCCATGGTCATCGCTTCGGTCTGGTCATGGGTGACATAGATGAAGGTGGTCTCAAGGCGCTTGTGAAGCTTGGAGAGCTCGGCGCGGGTCTGGACGCGTAGTTTTGCGTCGAGGTTAGAGAGGGGTTCATCAAAGAGGAAAACTTTTGGCTCGCGTACGATAGCGCGCCCAACAGCCACACGCTGACGCTGACCACCAGATAGTTCCTTGGGCTTGCGCTTGAGCAGGTTTTCGATACCGAGGGTCTGAGCTGCTTCTTTGACGCGCCGATCAATGTCGGCTTTGTTGAACTTGCGTAGTTTCAAGCCAAATGCCATGTTGTCGTAGACAGACATGTGCGGGTAGAGGGCATAGCTCTGAAAGACCATAGCGATGTCGCGATCTTTGGGAGCAACGTCATTGACGACTTGGTCACCAATCATTACCTTGCCGTCTGTGATTTCTTCCAGACCAGCAAGACAGCGCAACGCAGTAGTCTTGCCGCAGCCGGAAGGGCCAACCAGGACTAAGAACTCTTTATCTTCGATTGCAAGAGTAAGATCTTGCACGGCGACGACGTCACCAAAACGTTTCCAAACATGATCGTACGTAACACTTGCCATAAAAATTTCCTCCAATCTTGAACGAGTATAGTGATTTCATTATACGTCAATTAGAAGAAGAAAGGTAGGTTTTTTAGGATAGGTTTTTTAGGATGATTCATATTTTTAATGCTAATAGTTCCGATGACTTATTAATTCAATGAACCTGTTGTTTAAAGAACTCCAGATCACAAGCATCAAAAAAACACCTGTATTGCCAGGTGTTTTTTTAGTCTTGGCAGCTTTCAGCAATCCAAGTAACGTTCGATCTCGATCGGGATCGGGCGGGTGAGAATATCGTTGGCTTCTTTGCGCAGTGCTTTTACCCAAAAACTGATGAACTCGTTTGAAAATACCCCTGGCTTCGTCAGGAACTCCTGGTCTTTTTCGATGGCATCCAGAGCTTCACTGAGCGAGAAGGGCACCTTCTTGATACGCTTTTGTTTCGATTCAGGCCAGGACAGCACATCATCATCAAATGGTCCATAACCTGCAGTGCGAGGATCCACTTTTCGGGCAATGCCATCCAATCCAGCCAGCAGCATGGCAGGGATGGCCAGGTAAGGGTTGCAGGTGCCATCCGGAGTGCGGTATTCTATTCGGACTTCGCTTGGGTCGGTGGCATATTTGGGGGCTCGAACCGCAGCGTTGCGATCGCCTTTCCCAAAGAAACAGCTAGTCGGAGCTTCGAACCCCGGGGCAAGGCGCTTGAATGAATTCGTTGAAGGGTTGGTGAAGGCGCAGAGCGCAGCGGCGTGGTCGAGAATGCCCCCTACGTAATACAGAGCTGTCTCGCTCAGATTGGCGTAGCCCTTGGCGTCGTAGAAAACATTCAGTCCGTCTTTTACCAGGAGTTGATGGAAGTGCAAACCGCTGCCAGCAGCACCAAAGAAGGGTTTGGGCATGAATGTAATGGTTTTGCTCGCTTCATAGGCGAGGTTTTTCGCCAGGTACTTGATCATCAAAGATCCATCTGTCGATTTGAAAATGTCCTGAAGAGGGGGTTCGATTTCGCCATGCCCCGGACCGCCGGCTTCGTGGTGATGGTATTTGACTTTGTAGCCGAAATCTTCCATCATCAGCGAGATCTCGTTGCGTAAATCCTGATTTTGATCAGCTGGCGCAATCTGATGATATCCCCGGTGGTTGGAAATCAGGTAGCCATTGGTAGTCGGGTTTTCCATCCAATCGGATTCATAAGAGACGAGTGAATAGGAGCTGGCATTCAAGCGATTTTCAAAGCTAACTTCGTCCAATATGTAGAATTCGTATTCAGGGCCCCAGATGGAACGGTCAGCAACGCCTGTCTTTTTTAGATAGGCTTCAGCCTTGGTGACGATCTGGCGAGGGTCAAAATCGAAGCGCGCTTTGCTATCGGCTTCAAAAATATCTGCCAGGAATGACAGGGTTGGACGCTTGAAAAATGGATCCATGAATGCAGTTGAAAGATCAGGAATGAGGATCATATCCCCTGAAGTAACCGGCTTAAACCCAACAGCAGAGCCATCAAAACCAATACCGTCCCGCATCATCTGGGGCGTGAAGGACTCTGCAGACACCGAAACATGGTGCCAGCGACCAAACAAGTCGCACCATTTCAGATCGATCATGCGGATTTCGTTTTCCTGAATGTATTTCAATGCCTCTTCGTAATTTTGGAACATCACCAAGCTCCTTTTTGATTTTTTAATTTATAGTGTCTCAGATCGAATGACAAGTTCGAAATTTAGATGCAGGTCAATTTTACCAGTATCTTGCCTGAGCTACATGCGCATGACGCGCGGCGTACGGCAAATAGTTCTATCAGGCTGATGGCTGGTAAATCGAAAACGACCTGAATCTTCAGGTCGTTTTTATTGAATGAGTGATTATTGTTAGCTGATTTTCTCGAATTGATCCTTGCCCGCACCACAATCGGGGCAGACCCAATCTTCGGGCAGGTCATCAAATGAGGTGCCAGGTTCAATCCCAGCGGTGGGGTCACCGATCGCTGGATCGTAGATATAACCACAGGCGATGCATTCGTATTTGTCCATTTTTCTCCTTGAAGGCTTATACTATATTTACAGGAGTAACTACTCCCTGCTTGGTATTTAGTATTATACAACAGCTTGTATGAATAAGGTTCAAAAAAGAGAGAACTTATTAGAACTTAACCAAATTCTAATGCTATAAGGAGCTGAAATGACTGACTTCAATGAGTTGATGAAATCTCTGCCGAAATTGGTAAATGCCGAAGAGGCAAAAGGTTTGAATGGACGGGTGCAGTTCAGCCTGACAGGCACAGGTGGTGCCGATTGGGGCGTGGTTTTGGACGATGGGAAGATCAGTGTGAGCGAAGGTGCAATGGTGCATCCCCAGTTAACCGTGAAGATCAGCACTGAAAATGCCGAAAAGTTGATGAGCGGCAGTCTCGACCCAATGATGGCATTCATGACTGGCAAAATCAAGCTTGCTGGCGATATGTCCCTGGGAATGAAGTTGATAGGCTTGCTGAAGCAATAAAAATTAAGGCAGGAAGCCCCATTGGGGATCCAACAGGTCGCCTTCCATCATGTCGGGAGTCCAGGGTTCCATGTCGAATTCCATGGTGGTCGGAACGCCGAGGATTTGTTCAACCTTCTTGCGGGTTTCTTCCAGCATCGCAGGCCCGTAAGGACAATAAGGTGTGGTCAGAATCATGCGAACATAGGCCCCTTGTTCGGTTAGCTTGATTTCTCTGACCAATCCGAGCTCAATCACAGAATATCCTAATTCAGGGTCTGTGACACCTGATAATCCTTCAATGAGATCGTTGTATTTATCTGGATTCGTGGTTCGGATTGCCCATGTAACTTTTGTTTCATTTTCCATCTTGAACCTCATATGTATATGTGCACGCCACGTCACCCCGCAGCATGGAGGTATCGTGACTGATGGGATGCTTGATGAGCGATTCTAACAGAGCGTGGTTGATTGTACAAACTTCGGGATGGTTTTGTCCAAGGTAATGAAAGGGGCAGTGATGCGTGGTAAGCGTGTATTTTTCATTGGACCGGGTCCAGGAAAAAATGAAACCGTCTTGAGTGAGATGGCTGGCAAACTGCTCCAGCTTCTCCTCAGGGTCCTGAGAGCTGACTGAGCTGGCAACTGTTTCAGCAAGGTCTCTCCCAATTTGTTTAAACAGCTCCAGCAATTTGTCTTTGCCAAGAAAGTGTTCCATGGTGGTCAGGGCTTGATCCGACAATTTGGTGTAATTGGTCGGAGCATTTTGAAAGCCCTTTTCGGTCATGTGAAAGACGAATCGCGGTCTGCCCACACCATGGCGTTCTTCCGACGAGGCAATAATCCCCTCTGCTTCCAGGCTCATCAGATGATGGCGAACCGAAATCTCACTGATGGCAAGGATCTCCGAGAGCTGGCTGATGGTTGTGTTTTGAAGCAGAAGCAGTTGTTCCAGGATGCTTTCTTTGGTGTTCTTCATAATACTTGATATTATATGGCAAGTTAGCCGGCAGGATGGTTTGGCAGGATGGTTGTCATAGAGATATTGTGAAAGATAAAATGTGAAAGATAAAATGTCAAGGCAATTTAGAAATGTCCTATTGCTGGCAACTTAGAAATGTCCTATTCGGTTGATAAAGTGTTCAGTACAGGTTTGCCATTTATCTTTTTTCCATAGGTCCTCCAAGGATGGTCATAAGCAGGCGGCAACGGGTTTGGATTCTCTGATTTGGAAGAGACAACCGCATCTTGCTTGGATCTTTGCTTCACAGAACGGTTGTATTTGCCAGATCCCCGTTTCTTCGTAGTGGCAAGCCCCGTGCCGGCGTAGTGGCAGGCTCCCGTGCCGGTGTAGTGGCAACCCCCGTGCCGGCGTAGTGGCAGGCCCCCGTGCCTGCCATTTGGACCAGACGAAAAGCGGTCAACCATACCAATTTGATATTTTTGAAAGAACCATTAGTCCCTTTCAATTCAACTTATGTCAAGAAAAGAAAATTGCCTGTGAAAGATAAAATATACCCATTTTAGTCGCTATGCTATAATAATGGAAATTCTATGCAGTCTTATAAGGAGAAAAACATGCCAAAAATCGAGGATATTGAGGGAATTGGGCCTTTATATGCACAGAAGTTGATTGAAGCTGGCGTCACCAGTGTCGCTCAACTGCTGAAAGTTGGTGCTGATCCTAAAGGTCGTGAAGAACTGGCTGCTAAAACTGGCATTGATCGCAAACTGATTCTTGAATGGGTAAACCATGCCGATCTTTATCGGATCAAAGGAATCGGTCAGGAATATTCTGATCTGCTTGAAGAAGCAGGTGTCGACACCGTGGTGGAACTCGCCACTCGCAAACCTGAGAACCTGCATGCCAAAATCCTGGAAGTAAACGCGGACAAAAAATTGGTTCGCCGCCCACCGAGTGCCGGGATGGTTGCTGACTGGGTGCTGCAGGCAAAAGAGCTGCCAAGGATCGTAACTTACTAAGTTCTGCCTTTATTTCCCGGAAACCTTCAAAAAAGGTTTATTAACTATGCCTCTTTTGCCCTGCAAGAGAAGCTTTTTTGCACAAATGCGAAAAAACTGGTACAACTGGTCTGTTGTGAGTGTGGTGATAAGATTGTCAAACGCGGTTCGAATGCAAAAGAAGAGTTGGTAGATATGTCCTTACTACACGATTTTGTTGAAAAGAAACACTGCATTTTTGTGGAAGAAGCAGCGGATTGGCGCGATGCAATCAGAATCGGGTGCAAGCCCTTACTCGCTGATGGCACGATCGATGAGCGTTATCAAGAGAAAGTCATCGAAGGCGTTGAGAAATATGGTCCATACATCGTCTTGCTGCCAGGCGTGGCAATGCCGCACTTTCAGCAGGGCTCTGAAGGTGTTTATAAAACTGCTATCGGGTTTATGAAAGTCAAAAAACCGGTTTTTTTCGTGGAAGGAGACCCGGAAAAGTACGCCAATCTCTTCTTTACACTGGCATCCTGCAATCCCACTGAACATCTTGCCAACATGAGTCAGCTTGCAAAGATGTTGGGAGATGATGATCTGCTCCAGGATTTGATGGAGAACGTGAACAACGAAGATGACCTGCTCCGGATTGCGGACAAGTACCCACTTAGTTAATTTTTAGAATTATTGGAATCAAAAAGCCCCTGAAAAGGGGCTTTTTGATTCCACACACTGTTTATTGCTGGTGCTAATTGGTTCCCAGCATATTGAGAATGGTGCTGACGACTATCGCGCCAGATTGAGCACGGTCTTTGCTGCTACCAAACCGACTTGATGCCGAGATTGCCTGCATGATCGCCTGCATGTGCGATTGACCGCTTTGTTTGGCAGAGAAGTAAGCCAATGCGGCGCTCAAAAGGTCCTTGGCATCCAAACCGCTGGAGCTACCCTGGTTGGAACTCTGACCACCTAAAAGGGTGGAAAGAAGTCCCCCTATGCTCTCACCAGAACTCTGTGAGGAGGTGCTGCCGCTGAGCCCACCGAGCAGCGTGCTCAGGAGGTCACCGCCACCTGATTGGGTCTGTTGAGGTTGCTGCTGTTGGGTTTGAGCCCCGCTTATTTCGCCCAGCAGCGTGCTTAGCAGATCACCGCCAGCATCCTGTGGGGGTTGCTGTTGCTGGGCTTGAGAGCCGCTCAGCCCCCCAAGGAGGGTGGAGAGCAGACCGCCTCCAGAACCGGATTGGGACTGATTGTTGGTTTGCTGTGGTATGTTTCCAAGCAAAGAGCCTGCCAGGTCGTCCGGCTGCTCGGGAGCATGCTGCTGGGCTTGGGGTTGTGGTTTGCTTTGGGAGCCGCTTGTCAGTCCGCCAAGCAGGGTTGAGAGGAAGTCACCAGCGCCCCCTTCGGCAGAAGGTTTGCTGCCCATGAGGGCATTAATCAATATGCCGGCGGTTTTCTGGTTGAACTCTTTTCCTTTAAATTGCTCGGCTGCATCTTCCAGACCATCCGCATAAAGTTTCGCTGAACCGCTTGTAGTGGATGCACGCAACATCTTGCTGGCGTATGCCAGTTGGTCGGAAGCAGATTCACCAGATTTGGAGTTCACTGCTTTTTGGATCAGATTGAAAGTTTCCACCATGTGGGTACCATGGTTGCTGTTATATGCATCCGCGGTATCGAGGTTGGACTGATTTTCCTTCAGAGCTTCGGTCACGGCTTTAAAAACAGCACTTAGATCAAAATTGTCTGCCATGGTACCCAAGCCCGCTATTATTTAAGATCTTCGGGCAGGGCGGGTATTCGAAGGACCTGACCAGGCACGATGATGTTCATGTTGTCGCCAATGATGTCTTTGTTGGCTTCGTAGATCAGCTTGTAATAGGGGGGTGTGGCATGCCCATAGAATTTCAGGGCAATGTGGCTGAGCGTATCATCAGCGGTGACAGTGTGCTCCCCAATGAAGGCTGCGGCTTTCTCAGCAGCGCGGCGTGCCTCGTACTCAGCCTGTCGGGCTTCAGCTTCCGCTTTGTAGCGGTCGGCTTCTGCAACACGCTTGGCATTAGCGTCGGCGACCTCCTTTGCCTTGGCTTCAACCTCATCAGCTATGCGGCGGGCTTCGGCTTCAGCTTTGTCGAGGGCGGCTTCAGCTGCGTGCTTTGCATTTTCCGCAACGGCTTCAGCTTCTTGTTTTACCTTCTCGGCGGCAACCTCGGCTTCATGTTTGGCTGCTTCCGCTGCATTGCGAGCAGCTTCTTCCAAATCTTCCTTGGGCTCTTTTTTTTCAAAAAGCTTTCCAAAAAAACCTTTTTTTTCTGCCATTATTATCTCCTTACTTGTTTTTAATTTACCCGGTTTGGGTTTGATATTGATAGCAATAAGCCATAAGAGGAAAATGCTTGTGCTACTAAAAAATATTATACCTTACAAGCATAGACAGATGGGTATCTGTCAAAGGTCTGTCAAAGGTGAATGTTAATAAGTTAAGGTATAGTATAAAAAATTGACTTTCAGATGCCCGCATGCTATACTTCAGCGACAAATCTTAACGAAATACAGGGAATAATGGCGAGATTACAAATACAGAACCTCTTTGTTGAAGTCGAGGGAAAGGAAATCCTTAAAGGCTTCAATTTAACCATACAGCAGGGTGAAATTCATGCTTTGATGGGCCCAAACGGAACAGGCAAATCGACTCTTTCTTATGCCATCATGGGTCACCCACGCTATAAAGTTACCGCTGGAGATATCCTGCTGGATGGCAAAAGTATTCTCGGTCTTTCAACCGACCAGAGAGCAAACCTGGGCCTCTTTTTGGCTTTTCAGTATCCGGTATCCATTAGCGGAGTCACATTGGCTAATTTTTTGCGTGTAGCTGTTAATTCAAAGTTGAAAGCTGCTGATCCAGCTTCAAAAGGTATTTCCCTGGTTGCTTTTCGTAAAGCGATGAAAGCAAAGATGGACATTTTAGGGATAGATTATTCCTTTGCCGGGCGGTATTTGAATGAAGGCTTTTCCGGAGGGGAAAAGAAGCGCGCAGAAATACTCCAGCTGGCAATGCTGGAGCCGAAGTTCGCAATATTGGATGAGACAGACAGCGGTCTGGATATCGACGCGGTTCGGATTGTCTCCGAGGGCGTTAACTCGCTGGTGGGTGATAACTTGGGAGTGTTGGTAATCACGCATTATCAACGCATGCTCAATTTCCTCAAACCTGATTTCGTTCATATCATGTATCAAGGCAGAATCGTAGAAACCGGGCAGGCAGAACTGGCTTTGAAACTTGAAGAGAAGGGTTATGACTGGATCCGGGAGGTCTACGGGGAGTTGGGAGCTGGCAATGGTTGATTTACCTGCCAGCGATTTCCTGAACGCGTTGGGAACCGATTATCAGTACGGCTTTCATGATCCGGAGACGTTTTCTTTTAAGAGCCAAAAAGGCTTATCAGAAGAGGTTGTCCGACAGATCTCGGCTTATAAAGAAGAACCTGAGTGGATGTTGGAATTTCGGTTAAAGGCTTACAACCACTATATCCATCGTCCAATGCCCACTTGGGGTCCGGACCTGAGTGGTTTGGATCTGGATAACATTTATTATTATGTTCGTCCGCTTGAGATCGATCAAAAATCCTGGGAAGATGTTCCCGATACCATCAAGACCGCCTTCAACAAGCTGGGTATCCCCGAAGCGGAACAGAAATATCTTGCTGGCGTCGGCGCGCAGTATGACTCGGAAATGGTCTACCACAACGTGCAGGAAGCCCTGGAAAAACAGGGTGTCATTTTCCTCAGCATCGAAAACGGGCTTAAGCAGTATCCGGATCTATTTCGCGAATACTTCTCGACCGTAATCCCGATCCAGGATAACAAATTCGCGGCACTCAACAGCGCGGTTTGGTCAGGCGGCTCCTTTGTTTACGTGCCGAAAGGCGTCAAAGTGGATCTGCCGCTGCAGGCATACTTTCGCCTGAACAACGCCAGCATGGGACAGTTTGAGCGCTCGTTGATCATCGCGGACGAAGGCTCACAGGTGCATTACGTGGAAGGCTGCACTGCTCCGCTTTACTCGACGGAATCTTTCCACAGCGGCGTGATTGAAATTATTGTCAAGAAAAACGCCAGGGTGCGCTACACCACGATCCAAAACTGGTCTTCCAATGTCTACAACCTGGTAACGCAGCGCGCTTCAGTCTGGGAGAATGGGACGATGGAGTGGGTGGATGCCAACCTGGGCTCAAAAGTGACCATGAAATATCCTGCTTGTTTCCTGCGAGGAGAAGGCGCTCATGGAGAAATGCTCTCGGTTGCTTTTGCCGGTTCAGGGCAGATCCAGGATGCAGGTGCGAAGATGGTTCACTTTGCGGATAACACCAGCAGCAAGATCACTTCCAAGTCCATCTCAAGAGGAAATGGACAATCCTCATACCGGGGATTGGTGAAGGTGGCCCATGGGCTTAAGAATATCAAATCGAATGTGGTTTGTGACGCGCTTCTGCTCGATCCGCATTCCCGTTCGGATACTTATCCAACGATTGAAAATGGTTCGAAGGATGTGACCATTGGGCATGAAGCCACCGTCAGCAAGATTGGCGAGGAGCAGCTTTTCTACCTCAACAGCCGCGGACTTAACAACGAGGAAGCGATAACGATGGTGGTTTCAGGTTTCATCGAGCCATTGGTGAAAGAACTGCCAATGGAATATGCTGTCGAAATGAATCGCCTGGTTCAATTGCAAATGGTAGGATCGGTAGGTTAAGCGTATGCATAATCCTCAAGTGACCTACCCTTCCGTCTTTGGCATTGAACAGGACCCACCTCAATGGAAGACTGCATTCGATCAGGCGAATATTGAGCTTCCAAGTGAACTGGTAGAAGCTTTAGCACCAGCCTGGGAAACTGCAGCGTCCTTGCCAATGCCGCATATCAAACTCGAAAAGTGGCGTTGGCTGGACTTTTCGCAAATTGGGCTTGCGGATGCCCGGGTTTGGACAAAGCCCCAATATTCGTTGGAAGTGGAATTTTCCTCGGCAGAAAAAGACATCGACCACCAGCAAGTTTTGCCGCAAGGGCTGGTAATCTGCACATTCAGAGAAGCCCTTGAGCGGCACCCTGAGCTGATGACTCGCTTGCTAAAACGAATCAATCAGCCCTCAACAGAAAAATTCCAAGCCTTGGCTGAGGCGCTGGCGAGGGAAGGTTTATTTGCCTACGTTCCGCCGGGGGTTAAGGTAGAGGAAGTCGTCGTAGCAAAGTTGTGCGGCGTATTTGAACCCGGGATGACCGTGCTGCGCGCGCTTATCTGGTTGGAAGCCGGTGCGGAGCTAAATCTGGTGTTGGATTTGCAGGGTAAGCCGCCTGAAACCGCGAACAGCATATTCCACCTTGCCAAAACAGATTTAATTCTCGAGGAGGATGCCCGGCTGCACTTTACGGATGTATCGATCCTCAAGCAGGAGGTGGTCAATCTTCGCTACAGCCAGGCCCGGCTCGAGCGGGGAGCAAAACTGGACTGGACCTATGCGGCAATCGCTACTGCCTTGGGCAAGCAGAGCCTGCAAGTAGATCTTGGGGGGGAGGGCGCTGAGGCGGAGGTGAGGGGGGTCTACTTCCCTACTGAAGGGCAAAAGATCAGCGTGGATACCGTCCAAAATCATCTGGCACCACATACCAGGAGCAATTTACTCTTCAGAGGCGCCGCAAATGGAAATGGCGAGGCAATCTGGCGGGGCATGATTTATGTGGATCCTGTCGCGCAAAAAACAGATGGTTATCAGTCCAATCAGAACCTGGTGCTGGGAGAAAAATCCGAGATCAAATCTATTCCCGGGCTTGAGATCTGCGCGGATGACGTCAGCTGCTCGCATGGCGCCACGGTTGGCAGAATCGATGAAACTGAGCTGTTCTACCTGCAAGTCCGGGGCATACCGCTGGTTGAAGCTGAAAAGTTGATCGTGGAGGGGTTCTTTGCGGAAGTGGTTGAGCAAATTCCTGCTGAAATGACCAGAAACAGGTTGAGAGAACGTTTGTCCAAAAAGTTCGAAGCAAGTTAACGGGTGAAGTTAAAGAAGGAGCTAATTATGATGAAAAGTGGGAATTACATGCGACCTCCAGAAGAGGAAAAGGTGTATGAAGTTGGTGATCGTGTGGAAGTGTATTGCGATCATGAGGATAAAGACGGTCAGCGAATTCGAGACTGGTTGAAAGGTATAGTTGTGCAGGTGGATGATAAGCTCCTTGCAGTGCAGTTTAAGGAAAACATCTATCTGACCGACGGCTGGATGGTGCCAGACAAAATCCTCTGGTTTCCATATGATTCAGCTAACGTGCGCCCATACAAATCACCGCGTTCAAGGAAATCGGACATCAATGCCAAGTTGGCTAATCTGTAAACATTTGAAAACATAATCATAGGAGAGGTGGTTAAGGATATAAACAAAAATAGAGGCTGACCAAAAAAATTTTAACCATGATCATGCCGGTGTTCATAATTCAAAGTCTCCCCTTGCGGGATGCTTCAACCTGATGATGCGGGGAAAAGGCAGGCTGTTTAGACAAGCATGATTGTTAACCCATTATCAGGGGTGATTATTTACAGGTTAAAGGCAGACGCAAGGGTCTGCCTCTACGAAAGCCACCTTTCCCTCAAACACCAGATGTAGGGGTAACCCTGTGGTTGCCCCTAAGGCATTTGATTGCGTCGGTCTCCTCGCCGAGCACGTCGGTTGAATTTGATCGTGCCGGTCTCCGGACCGAGCACGCCACATGACCGAAGGTTTCCTCTTTCATCACCTTATGCAACAGGCATAAAACCGTTGTATTGGTAGCGGCAGGCCCCTACGGAAGGAATGAAGAAATGGAGACCTAAAGGTCAAGCCTCGTGCTCGGCGTGAACGCCGGCACGATCATACAGCCAATTCCCGCGCACGGTCAGGAGACCCACGCGATCAAGGAGTCAGACACGCTGCAATCTGAGGTCCTCAATGTTCGTTCTTCAAACCGATCCAGGATCTCGAGGAATTCTTGGGGCAAACGCGCTTTGGTTTTCTTCATAATCCAACTTGGAATGTCGCGATCATAGGCTTGCGTAATCCCTCCTGCAATGCAGGCAATGATGTTGCTATTGCCTCCGATTGAGATGCCCAGGCAGATGCAGTCCTTTAAGGCAACGGTTTCCAGGAATCACAGGATATGCTGAAAAATGTCAGCCTATTTTTGTTTATCGTTTTTATACTTTTTCAAACGCGCCTACAATACGAATGATGTCGAAACCTTCGGCGAAAGGTCGCTCAGCAAGCGCGCCGTGGCGGATGGCAGTTGCGCGAATAATATCCGGAGAGAAGTAGTAGCGGTTTGCGTAAGTGCTGTATTTGTTTAGTGCCGCTATTTTGTTCTCAACCGATTGTTCGGAGACTTCTGCCAGAAAATGCGGAAAAAAACCGTAACTGCTGCGAAGGACATCAAAGCCTAAAACGGTGGTGCCGCGAAAGGCACGTGTGGCTTCCTGAGTGACGGTTTGGTGATCCTGGTGAATGTCCTGGGCGGTGTGAACAAAAACGATCTCAGGCTGGTATTGGCGTCGTAGCGCCAACATCTTCTCAAGAATTTCCTGCCGGAAGTCCGGAAAACGGCGGGTTTCGAATTGCCCAAGCTCGATTTGGTCGTCAGAAAGACCTAACTGGTGCATGCTGTCGTAGTGTTCACCAACCAGATGTTGTAAATCAGGGTTTTTCTGGTTGTCTGAGAAGGTCATGCAGTGGATATCCGCTTTGCCAACCATATCGGAAATGAAGGCGCCGCAACCGAGTTCGATATCATCCGGGTGAGCGCCTAGAAATAGTAGAGAGGAACCAAAAAAGGTCATGTTCTGCATTATTGCCTACTTTGTGGCGATGAAGCCGCCGACAACTTTGGTCATCACGAGAGTGCCACCCGCCTCAAAATGTTTTTGAGCCACTTTTTCGATCTGGTTCATGACTGTTTCGAACTCGTCGTGAGTTTCGAACAGGGAGTTCCACAAACGGCGATCTTCTGACATCGATGCGCGGGTATAAACCATGAATGGTTCCACTGAGTTGAAGGTCAGAGGGTTCTCGAAGATGTGCTGCTCGGTTTTGCTGAAGAGCTTCTGCATGGTGCCGTAAATCTCAGACGCGTAACGCGAACTGCCTGGCATTGGGGGGATGGGCTTGCCGGTCGCCTCGCGTATGATATCGTAGAAGATCTGTTTATTGGTGGGCATGGGACCGGTGGTAAAAAGGCGACCGCCTGGTTTGAGCACGCGGTGCATTTCCCCCAGGGTGAAGGGAACGTCTTGCGCGTAGTAGATGGCAAAGCAGGCAGAGACCAGGTCAAAGTGATTCGACGGCAGGTTGAACTTCCGGTTGAAGTCAAGGTGCCTGAAATCCACGGCGTTATTTATCGCCTTATTTTTTTCGCGGGCGTCCTCAAGCAGGGATTCGGAAACATCCGTGCCGGTGATCTCCGCGTTTCCATTTAAATGATGGAAGAAGGAGAAGCACTGCTTGCCAGAGCCGCAGCCAACGTCCAGGATCTTGATCCCGGGCTGCAGATTGAGCACTTCCAGCATCCATGCATCAATGTCTTTTGAGCCGTAACGACTGTGAATGTCAATTCGCTTCGCAAGGTCGTCGGTTGTTTCCTGAAAATTAATCTTCATTATGCCTCAATGGTATGTCAAATATTCGCCTAAGTATACTTTGCGAATGGGCAAGTTTCAAGCGCAGATAAAAGACCACATAAAAGACCTGTTAATTCGATATGGCGGGGAGTAGAGCACTAAGCCGGGTTATTACTTTATATAAATGGCTGAGGCGAGGGCAAAGCTCTCGATGGATGCCTGGATGTCTTCAAACGTAGTTTGTGAGCCCGCAGCCGGCGTACCGGCGACGACCAGGTACCAGCTCTGCTCACCGCAATTGAGGATGCCCATGTCTGAAACGATGGTTGGGCTGAGCATGGTTCCCCGTTTATTGAGAAACATGCAGTCAGGCAGTTCGTCGATGAGCTTGCCCATCAGGATCCGGTCGTTTTCGGTATATGCGCCCATCAAATTCAGCAAGTATTGGGTGTTTTCCTTGTTGAGTGCTGCTCCCGTGTTCAGTAATTTCAGGGAGGTGAGAAGCTCACTGGCGGTGCTGACGCGGGGATCGTACCTGGTGTTGATAAGCCCCCATGCGTCCAGTTTCTCCCGCAGCAGATTGTCTCCGCGAGCAAAGTACTCCAGCGCATCGGTAGCGGATTCCTCACTGCGAACGACCATGGCTTCGAGCAGACTGTCAAAGTTGCGCCCATTGATGCCAGTGGTTTTCAGGTCCTCAAGCGTGCGCCCCTGGTCTTCCAGGATGCTCAGTACTGCCATGGCTGTTGGTATTTTAATCATCGAAGCCGGCGGAAAGGGTGTGTCAGCATTGCGTTCAAACAGGATATCGCCACTGTTGGCATCCTGGATCAGAATGTACCAATCCACGCCCGCGATGAGCTCACTCTCAAGGCTTGAGAAGTTCTTGGTGGGGCTTTGGGTGGCAGTTGGCAAAGGAGTGACAGAGGGCGCCGGAACGACCTCGGTTTTTGTTGGGAAGATTGATGCTGGTGTGACTATTAAACTTGGAGACGGGCTTGGAACCGGCGTTGTGGTTAATGAATTGAACTTGCATGCCGAAAGCGGCAAGGCAAGAAGCAGGAGAACAATTGTTAACTTTAGGCGAAAGGGTGACATACGCGGTCCGCACTCAACAAATGCGCGGCAGCATCTCGCCGGCGAGCATCTCGAGCACCCTTGTGGTTCCGAAGGGTGTTTTGAGCCAGACCCGCCCGTTGGAAGGTGCAAGCACCTGCCCAATCAACCTGGCTTGCTCACCATAACGGGTGCTGTGCATGACGCGCAGGGCATCCGCGGCCTCGTCTGCCGGCAGAATCAGGATCAGTTTGCCTTCGTTTGCCATATAGAGCGGATCAAGCCCGAGGAGCTCACAGGTTTTGAGCACAGGTTGATCGACAGGGATCGTTTCTTCATCCAGTTCGATATTGACCTTGCTTTGGCGGGCGATTTCCACCAGGGTGGTTGCCAGCCCACCGCGGGTGGGATCCCGCAGGACATGCACGTCCAGGTCGGCATCTAATAATGCCCTGACCAGGTGATTGAGCGGTGCGGTATCCGAACGCACCTGGCTGGAGAAGCCGAGATTGCCGCGCGCCTCAGCCACAGCGATGCCATGGTTGCCGATTGGCCCTGAAATGATGACCGCGTCACCCGGTTTGGCCTGCTCTCCGCCAATCTGCCGGTTGTTGTCCGCCCAGCCAAAGCCGGTAGTGCTGATGAACAATTTGTCGGATTTCCCTTTTTCGGTCACCTTGGTATCGGCTGCGATCAACTCCACGCCGGCTTCATGGCAGGCTTCCGCGAAGGAATCCACAATCAATTCAAGTTCGTGGATCGAGAAACCTTCTTCCAGGATGAAAGTTGCGGTCAAGAAACGCGGATCCGCGCCCATCATAGCGACATCATTCACCGTGCCGCAAACCGAAAGCCGGCCGATATCTCCGCCAGCAAAAAAGAGAGGCGAAACGATATGTGAGTCGGTTGAGACCACCAGGTGTTTGCCAGGGGGAACATCGGTCACATTGGCAGCATCGTTGGCGGTATCGAGGATCGGATTTGCGAGGCGGCTCTGGAAGACATCACGGATCAGATCGTGAGTCATTTGTCCGCCGGACCCGTGACCGAGCACGATCTGACCCCGGTCAGTGATGGGGAGCGGGCAGTTTGGTCCTTCGAGAATGGGTGTTTTAGATTGAGTCATTCGCGCGTCCTGTGATAGCGGTAGTAAGCGGCACAAGCCCCTTCAGAAGAAACCATGGGCGCGCCAAGAGGATGGGCAGGGGTGCATTCCCTGCCAAAAGCTGGGCAATCGAGGGGTTTGGCAACCCCACTCAGGACTTGCCCAGCGATACAAAGCGGCGATTCGTTGAGCGGGGTTTGGGTGAGTTCGAACCGGGTGAGGGCATTGAAGCTGGCATATTCCGGTCGCAGACCGAGCCCCGAAAGTGGGATAGCCCCGATGCCGCGCCACTGACGGTCGACTGGTTCGAAAACCTGCGCGATGATGCTTTGGGCAACCTGGTTGCCTTCTTTGGTAACAAATCGCGGGTATGCGTTGGCAACCTGGTGCTGTCCGGATTCGAGCTGTTGGACGGTCATCAAAATGCCTGTAGCCAAATCAACCGGTTCAAAGCCAGTGACGACGATGGGTATTTGGTGTTGCTCAGCGATGGGCAGGTATTCATGGTAGCCCATCACCGCGCAGACGTGACCTGCGGCGAGAAAGCCCTGCACGCGATTGGCAGGGTTCGAAAGGATGGCATGCATAGCCGGCGGCACTAATACGTTAGCTGGCAGGATCGAAAAATTGGTGATTCCAGCTTTCTTGGCGGTCAGGATGGTACTGGCGATGGTGGGAGCGGTGGTTTCAAAACCAATCCCAAAGAACACGACTTGTTTGTCCGGATTTGCGTTGGCAATCTTGAGAGAATCCAGCGGGGAATAAACCACACGAACGTCCGCACCTTGGGAACGGGCGGTGAAAAGATCCGCCTGGTTGCCGGGCACGCGCAGCATATCGCCAAAAGAGGTGAAGATCACGTCCGGTTGGGATGCGATTTGAAGACCTTGTTCGATCGCCTGGAGGGAGGTAACGCAAACCGGGCAGCCTGGACCGTGGATCAGGGTGATTTCAGGGGGCAGCAGTTGATCGAGCCCGTACTGCATGATGGCATGCGTCTGCCCGCCGCAAATCTCCATGATGTTCCACGGTTGGGTTGTGATGCGGCGGATTTCAGCCATGATGGCTTTGGTCAGAGAGGCATCCCGTAGGTTTTTGGGCGACTCGGTCATTGGGTCTGGTCTTCTTCAGTCAGGCGGGCATTGAATTCCTGCAGATCGTGCAGGATCTTGAGCGTTTCCTCTGCCTCGGTGTCATTCAGCACGTTCAAAGCGAAGCCGGCATGCACCAATACGTACTGTCCGAGCGTGACTTCAGGTGTGGTGGCAATGCAAACCGCCTGTTCCACACTGCCAAAATCGACGGACGCCATGAGGATGCCATCCTGCTCATAAATTTTCATGACTTTACCTGGTATACCCAGACACATATTTACTCCTTCAAATTTTTGCTGACTGCCAGCGCAACCAGCGCCTGACCAAGCGAAACCCCACCGTCATTGGTGGGCAGCTTGCGAGGCCAGAAAACTTCAAAACCTGAGGCACTCAGCGCGGTTATTGTTCGGCTGATCAGAGCCTTATTTTGCCACACTCCGCCGGATAACGCTACCTGGCGCAAGCCGGTTTGGGACCGGAGCCGCTCTGAAACACGCACCGAGCAAGCCGTCAGACCGTTGTGAAAGCGGGCTGAAATAATGGCTGGAGCGATCTTGTGCTTGAGATCATGCACGATAGCGCGGATCACTGGCGAAATGAGGATTTGACCATCCTCAATCGGGAAATCATAACTGGATTGTTCATTAGGATCGGCAATCGTCTCGAGCGCGATCGCATTTTGGGCTTCATAGCTGATCTGTTGGTGTAAACCGATCAAAGCTGCCACACCATCAAAGAGACGCCCAAAACTGCTGGTTTTGGGGGCGTTGAAGCCGGTGCGGACTTGGTTTGCAACTGCTGATTGTTCGTCCGGGCTGAGAGCTTGATGGTACGGGAAAGCGTAACCCTCAGGATCAAGACCGGCATGGAGAATCAGGCTGAGTGCCATGCGAGCAGGCTTGCGCACTGCCGCATCGCCGCCCGGCAGGCGAACATATTCGAGGTGGAAAGGGCGTTCGAATTTTTCCCAATTGGCTAAGAGTACTTCCCCGCCCCAGATTGCGCCATCCGTTCCATAGCCTGTGCCGTCGAATGCCAGCCCAATTACGGGCTCGTGCTGTTTCAAGCCGTTATCTGCGATGCAGGAAACAATGTGGGCATGGTGATGCTGGACTTCAACCAGGGGCAGGTTTTCTTCGGCTGCCCGCTGGCGGGCATAGCGGCTGGCGAGGTAGTCCGGGTGCAAATCTGCAGCCAGGAGCTGCGGTTTGATGCGGAAGATCTTTTCATAATGCCTGACAGCAACTTCAAACGCAGTCAGGGTTTCCTGGTTTTCGAGGTCACCGATGTGATGGCTGACGAAAGCGTAGCGGTCGCGGACGAGGCAGAAGGTGTTTTTGAGTTCCGTGCCGCAAGCCAGGGTTGGAATGGCGTTTGTAGAGATCTGAAGCGGTAAAGGCGCAAAACCTCGTGCTCGCCGCTGAATGTGGGGAACACCTTCGATTACAGAGATCACCGAATCGTCGATGCGGGTATGGATCGGCCGGTCGTGCAGCAAGAAACCATCTGCCAGCTCCGAGAGACGGCTTTGTGCGTCTTCGTTGGAATAGGCAATCGGTTCTTCACTCAGGTTGCCGCTGGTCATTACCAGCACTTTTGGAAAACCTTCTGCAGGTTCCAGCAGCAAAAGATGCAGCGGGGTATAGGGCAGCATGAAGCCCAGGCGGTTTTGGTCAGGCGCGACCAGGCGCGCCAGTTCTCTTCCTGCGGCAGTCGTTTCGAGCAAAACGACCGGTGCCGTGGGCGAATTGAGCAGGTTTTCTTCATCCAGATTGACTCTGGAAAATTCTCTTATCGTTTCAAGATCAAAAGCCATCAAGGCAAAGGGTTTGCCGCTGCGGCGCTTGCGCAGGCGTAGTTTTTCAACGGTTTGGGGGTTTTGAGCATCACAGACCAGGTGGAAGCCGCCCAGACCTTTTACAGCCAGGATTTTTCCCTCAGTCAGCGCCTTTCGGGCTGCCTGGATGGCAGCTTCGCGTTCTGCCAGCTTTTGTCCGCTCTCCTCGTACCAGGCCTGCGGACCGCAAACCGGGCAGGCAATCGGCTGGGCATGGAAGCGCCTGTTTGTGGGGTCCTGATACTCCTTTGTGCAATCCGGGCAAAGAGAGAAACCCGTCATGGAGGTGTTGGGACGATCGTAAGGAATGCCAGTCACAATGGAAAATCGCGGACCGCAATTGGTACAGTTGATAAAAGGATAGCGGTAGCGGCGGTCAGAAGGATCAAAAAGTTCATGGCGGCAATCGGGGCAGATATTTAGATCGGGTGAAACCGGCAGAAAATCAGACGGATCATCCTCGCTGTGACGGATTTGGAATTCTATGAAAGCCTGGTCAGGCGCGTCTTCGACTGTGAAGCTGTCGATAACAGAAAGTGGCGGCGGGTTTTGCCGCAGATCCTGGATGAATGCCTGCACGTTTGCTTCAGGTCCACGTACTTCTGTCTCAACACCATGGGCGTTGTTGAGAACCCAACCTGTTAAGGAATACCTTTGAGCCAGGTTGAAGACGGTGGGTCTGAAGCCCACACCCTGGACGATCCCAGTGATGTGGAGCCGCTTATTGATCACGGGTATACTCCCTTACTTTGCTCTGACTTTATCAGTCAACCACGCCATCCATGCGTCGAAGCCTTCTCCAGTTTTAGTGCTTAGAGCAAAAGTTGTCAGACCAGGATTGAGCATCTCGACGCCCTGCTGGAAGTAGTCCATGCGGAAGTCAATGTAGGGGGTCAGGTCTATTTTATTGATAATCAGCACGTCTAGTCCGCGGTAGATGTTGGGGTATTTGTAAGGCTTGTCATCCCCTTCGGGCACCGAGGCGATCAGTACATTGGCGTGCGTGCCGAGCTGAAAAGCTGCAGGGCAGATGAGGTTGCCCACATTTTCAACTATGACCAGATTCAGGTCTTCTAATGGGAGCTCAGCCAAAGCCATTTCGATCATATTAGCGTCGAGATGACACTCACCGCCGGTGTTGATCTGAACCGTCGGGATGCCGGCGGCTGCGATTTTGTCTGAGTCAATCGTGACAGGGGCAGTATCGCCTTCGATCACACCAAGCTTGATCCCGGCTGGCATCCGTTTGATGGTCTCAAGGATGACACTGGTTTTCCCGGCTCCAGGAGAAGCCATCAGGTTGATTCCATAGATGTGATTTTGGTCCAGGACAGACTGGTTGTTTTGTGCCAGGCGATCGTTGGAGTCCATAATTTTCTTTACAATTTCTACGCGTTGGGGCATTTATGATTCCTCTCTAAGTAGGTCAATGTGATCCACCAGCAATTCTTCGCCGCTTTCGATGAACACATCGACACTATGGCAGTTAGGGCAAGGCTGTAGGATTTCGCCCAAGGGATACTGGTGATCACAGGATTTACAGTGTAAGACGGCAGGCCGGCGTTCGAAGTGAAGTTTTGCGCCTTCCGAGACAGTCCCCTGGCTGATATAGTCCCAATAGAACTGCACTGAGTCGTCCACAATCGCAGAAAGTTGACCAATTACCAGGTATATATCTGTGACTTTGGTGCCGTTGTTTTCCTGTGCAGCCTGATTGGCAATAGACAGGATGCTTTCGGTGATTGCGAGCTCGTGCATGAGGGTATTATACCGTCAGAGAAAGGTGAATCAAAAGGCGTGAAAACGCTTGGTCGACCATCTCGGAAGTCTCTTTGGACAGGGTTTGCGCGAAGCGAAAAGAAAATCCCCGCACGCTCAATATCCAGGATTGGGGCAGCTTCTTGCCGAGGATTTGCGCGATGGCGAGCAATTCGCCCGGGTTCATGTGGTGCGTGAAGGCAGAATGCGTTTGATCAGGCGAGACTTGCTCGAAGACTAAGTTCGGCAAACTGGGAGAATTGTGCGCATCGATGAATATGAGTTGATCATAATCAGCGATGTCTTCAGCCATTTCAGGCAGAAGCTGGAACAAGTAGAGTAAAGTCAGTTTGCCATCCGTGGTGGTAACTTGTTCTCCCGGAAATTGCGGCGTTTCAAGCCCAAGCTGTTGGGCGAGTTTGTCGAGGATATGCCAACCTGCACCATCATCCTCTCGGTCGCGGTTACCGTAGGCGATTAGAAGTGTTTTCGCTTGCATTACTTTCCTTGCTTTGACCAAAAACTTCCCCAGTGGGCGGGGAGGTTCACGTTCGTGTAGTGCAATCTACCGCCGCAGGGTTTGGGTCAGCTTGCCCTGGTGATCGTAGATGCTGATCTCCAGCGGCATCTGCCCGACTGCATGGGTGGAGCAGGAGAGGCAGGGGTCATGGGCGCGAATGGCGTGTTCGACCCGGTTGAGCACGCCTTCTTTCACATCAGGACCGTGGATATATTCCTTGGCGACCATATCAACCGCTTTGCTCATGGCATAGTTGTTGTGACCGGTTGAGACGATCAGGTTCACCCTGGTGAGCTGCCCGTACTCGTTGGCTGTATAGTCATGGATTAGGGTGCCGCGCGGGGCTTCGATAACCCCAACACCGTGATCAACGGGTTCTTGGTGGGTGTTGAGGATGTCATTGCTGAGGATATCCGGGTCTTCGAGCAGCACGCGCACGCGTTCAGCCGCGAAGAGGACTTCGATCATGCGGGCGTAGTGATAGTGGAGCGTGTTCTCAACCGGCGCGCTGTTGTTGATGGCTTTGAAGAGCTTCATTTCTTCATTCGCCATCGGGGTTTCGATCTGTTCTGCCATATTCAGGCGACCAAGCGGACCCACGCGATAGACACCTTCGGGGTAGCCAAGTTTCTTGTAATAGGGGAATTTCAGGTAAGACCACGGCTCCACGTGCTCGGCGATGAAATCGAGGTAATTCTGAGCTTTGAAGACTTCCAACTCTTCACCTGTCCGACCCTTTAGGCGTATATCACCGTCGTAAAGCTCCAGACCTTTGCCGGGAGTGATCAGACCGAGATAACCAGTGGGGAAGACAGCAAATTTGTCAACCGTTTCGTGGTTGGCTTCCACCCAATCCTTGATGATCTTGATGCCAAGTTTGGTGGTTTCAATTTGAGCGTCAAGATCCGTCAGGATGCGGTCGCGTCCGGCAGCGCTGAGGGTACGGTTTACGCCGCCAGGGATGGCGAAGGTGGGGTGGATCGAGCGCTCACCAAGTTCGGAGATAATTGCCTGACCAAACTTGCGCAGGCGGACAGCCTTCACCGTCAACTCAGGGTCAGCCTGAATCAGTCCAACCACATTGCGGATGCCAGGGTCGGCGTCGAAACCAAGGATCAGGTCGGGTCCGGCAAGCTCAAAGAAGTGCATACCGTGGCTCTGGATAATCTGACCCATGTGCATGAGCTCACGGAGCAAGCTGGCAGGGCGGGGTGGAGGGCAGCCCAGCACGACGTCACCGGCTTTGGCGGCAGCCAGGTGATGGCTGACTGGGCATATGCCGCATATACGGGGTGTTATCTGCGGCATTTCGATGACAAGGCGACCTTCGCAGAATTTCTCGAAGCCTCGGAATTCATTTACATGAAAGTAAGCGTGCTCAACGGAGCCGTCTTCATTCATGTGGACGGTCACTTTTGCGTGACCTTCAATCCGGGTGACTGGTTCAATCGTAATTTTTTGTGTACCCATTCATTTCTCCTAATGCCAGTTGTTGAATTCGCCTTCGACTTTGGGCATTCTGCCTTGGGCTAATTCAGATAATACGTAATAAATTGCGTCTGCGCTTGGGGCACATCCAGGCAGGAATACATCCACTTTGACGACATCGCTGACCGGGCGGACGTGCTGTGCCACGGAAAGCTCAGGATCATTGGGGATCATACCGCTTCCGTCGGTGCTTTCCGTTTCGATGTAAGCGCGTTTGAGGGCTTCTGCGGCACCTGCAAAGTTGCGCATGGCTGGTACGCCACCAAAAACAGCGCAGTCTCCAAGCGCGACCAGGATCTTGCAGCGTTTGCGCATCCTGATTGCGACTTCTTCGTTATAAGAGTTTGCAATGCCGCCTTCAAGAATGCCAACATCCACACCTTCTTCATCCGGTTCTTTGAGGTCCGTGATGGGGGTGGCGCGTAAATCGACTAGTTTAGTCAGTTCAATGATGCGTTCATCCATGTTGAGGAACGACATGTGGCAACCGGCGCAGCCAGCGAGCCAATCTGATGCAACTTTTGGTTTTGTCATACGTTTCCTTTCAACCTGCGTTTATTCGTTTAGTCGTTTATGATAAAACGATTGCAGCAACTTTTTCTTCGACAGCGGCACGCCAGGTTTCAGAGAGTGTGAGTCCCGATTTACTGGCGAGGATCTTCAAGACATCCAACACAGACCGGTTACCTTCGGCAGCTTGAATAGCCTGCTGGTTGAGCCCAAGCTTGCCATCTGAATTAAGGTAATGACCGGCTTGCTCAGCCCAAATGGTGCAGGGCAGAACAATATCAGCCATTTCAGTGACCGCGGATTCGTAGCTTGCCTGCACAATCTTGAATTCACTGCCAGCCAGGGCATCGCGGGTGTGGTCACACGCCTGATCATCGCCGAGTGCCAGGAAAAATACCGGCGCGGATTTTGCCTGAGCATCCATCTCGTAACCGAAAACGGCTCCGGCGAAGTTGTTCCCTTGACCCTTTAGAGTGACAACTTTTGCGCCAATTTCACGGGCAAGTTCTACGAGTTTGCGGAACGCAGGCAGATTCTCTACTCTGGCAAATTCCTTGCCGACCACGATGACCACTTTCTGGTTTTCTTTTAGATTTCCAAGTACCTTTTGGGCACGTTCGGGATTAAGACTGAGGTTTTGCAGCTGCGTGGACAAATCTGCCGCATCACCCTTTACGTAACTCTCAAGCAGGTTTACTACAGCAGGATAATCGGTGCCGATGTATTCAAGTTTGTTGGAAGACCAGTCGCTAATTTTGGTATGGGTGCTGTTGGCTGTGAACATCTTGAGATCATTTATCGCCTGACGCTTGAGGAAGAATCCGGCAACCTGGTGGTCCTTGACCATATCGGTTCCGAGCACGATCGCGGCGTCGCAGTCTTTGAGGGTGGAAATTCCGGATTCAAAAGCGCCAATTTCAGCTGCCAATTTAGCGCAGGCAAGAGCGGTTTGGTCATGCCCAAGAAGAGTAACCTCCCCAACCTGGAAGTGATCCGCAAAAAACTCGTGGAAAGCGCTTAGCGCTTCAATAGGCTGTCGTGGAGAAATGTGAGCGTTGATTTCGCTGCTGTCATGGGCTTTAAATTGCGCAGAAATTACAGAAAGGGCTTCATCCCAGGTGATTGATTCAAGCTGACCGTTTCGGCGTACCAAGGGGCTGGTGATGCGATCACGATCCTCTGTCAGCGGCTTGTAGCGGCCGTCGTAGCAGAGCAGACTATCATTGAAGCCAATGTCTTCATTGCCGTCGATGCGAACCAGGCGATTATCACGGGTCTTGACGACACGTTCACACCCGAGGCTGCAGTCCATGCAGACGGAATTGACGTGGGTCAGATCCGTTTCACGACCCTGGTAAGCACTCCGGCGATCAATGAGGGCACCGGTTGGGCAGAACTGCACACAATTGCCGCAGGAAATGCAGCTGCTTTCGCCGAGGGGAACATTGTTATCAGCAATTAGAAGGCTGCCAGAACCACGTTCCTCAAAACCAAGCGTCGCGTTGCCAACTAACTCAGTGCAGGCACGCACGCAGCGCCGACAGAGAATGCAGCGGTTGTTGTCCAGGATAAAATCGGGATGAGATGCATCTACCGTGAAAGGCTTATAGGCAGGAGTGATTGTCCAGTGGGTCATGCCTTCATCATAGGCAGCTTGCTGTAAATCACAATCGCCGTCAGTGTCCTGGCAATACATGCAGAAGTGATTACGCTCGCTGAAAATCATGGAAAGGACAAACTTTCTGGCAGATTTTACCCTGTCTGTATCAGTACGAACGACCATTCCATTGGCTGCTGGCACTACGCAAGACGGCTGCAGGGTGCGCGCACCTTCGACCTCTACCAGGCAAAGACGGCAGGAACCGTACGGAACCAGCTTGGGGTGATAGCAAAGGGTGGGCACGTTAAATCCGGCTTTGCGGATCGCATCCAGAATTGTGGAGCCTGTTTCGACTTCAACGGGTTTTCCGTTAACTGTTAGTTGAATCATTAAAACTCTCCTCATTTCTCTTATTTGATGACAACCGCATCAAAGTTACAAACTTGTTTGCAGATACCGCAGCGGATACATTTTTCTGTATCAATTACGTGGGTTTGTTTTCGTTCGCCACTAATCGCGGAAACCGGGCAGTTGCGCGCGCAAACGGTGCAACCGGTGCACTTGTCTGCGAGGATCTCAAAAGTGATCAGGCTGCGGCAGACCTTTGCCGGGCAGCGCTTTTCGTAAATGTGCGCTTCGTACTCATCCAGGAAGTGTTTCATCGTGGAAATCACAGGATTTGGCGCGCCTTGCCCAAGACCACAGAGACTGTCCTGGATGATCTCGCTGCAGAGCTCCCTGAGCAGAGGGATATCTTCGGGGACGCCCTTGCCGGCGCAAATGCGCTCGAGGATCTCGAGAAGACGGCGGGTGCCAACACGGCAGGGAACACATTTGCCGCAGGATTCATCCTGGGTGAATTCCATGAAGAAGCGGGCAATGTCCACCATGCAGGTATCTTCGTCCATTACGATCATACCGCCGGAGCCCATAATAGAGCCGGCAGCTCCGAGGGTTTCGTAATCCACAGGAAGGTCCAAAAATGCCTCTGGCAAACATCCGCCCATCGGACCGCCAGTCTGGACGGCTTTGAAGGCTTTGCCTTCTTTTATTCCCCCGCCAATATCATAAATAATCTCGCGCAGAGTCGTGCCAAGAGGAACTTCGATCAGACCGGTGTGGGCAACATCGCCGGCAAGAGCGAAAGTTTTGGTGCCTTTGCTCTTTTCGGTGCCCATGCTTGTGTACCACTCAAGACCGCGAAAGATGATCTTTGGCACGTTGGCGTAGGTCTCGACGTTGTTGATGTTGGTGGGTTTGCCCCACAAGCCTTTTGAGGCGGGGAAGGGAGGACGCACCCTAGGTTCACCGCGTTTGCCTTCGATGGAAGCCAAAAGGGCGGTTTCTTCACCGCAGACAAAGGCACCCGCGCCCATGCGGACTTCGATATCAAAGTCAAAACCGGAACCAAGGATGTCCTTGCCGAGCAAACCGTATTCCCTGGCTTGTTTAATAGCGATGTTGAGGGTGCTGACAGCGATCGGATATTCAGCGCGGCAGTAGATATAGCCTTGGTTCGCACCGACGGCATATGCGCCAATGATCATTCCTTCGAGAACTGAATGAGGGTCGCCTTCGAGGACTTTACGGTTCATGAACGCGCCGGGGTCGCCCTCATCTGCGTTGCAAACCATGTATTTGGGTGTGTCTGGAGCCTGGCGGGCAAATTTCCATTTCAAACCGGTGGGGAAGCCTGCGCCACCACGCCCACGAAGTTTTGAGTCGAGAATGGTCTGGATAACATCTTCCGGGCTCATCTCGCCAAGGACCTTTGCCAGGGCTTGGTAACCATCAACTGCGATGTAGTCCTCAATATTTCGAGGATCGATCTTGCCGATGTTTTCAAGGATGATTCGAATTTCCTTTGGCTTGGGTTCACTCAGTTCTTCATCAGTAACATCCCGCATTTGAGCTTTGTATTGCTGGAGCTCGCGTCCTTTGATGAAATGTTCCATTACGATTTGACCGACAGTCGCTGGCGTCAGTTGGATGTAATGACTACCTTCGGGGTAAACCAGAATATCGGGACCGTCAGTGTCGGGATCACCCACTCTGGGGATTTCCAAGACCTGGACTTCCTCTGAAAGGTTGTGTTCAGTCAATTCCTTGATTAGTTGTGATTTTACATCTAACGCCCCTTTGTCAATACAAACGGGATCCATTGAGACAAGCACAGTTGAACGATAATACGCCATATCTACATTTACCTTCCTTGTTGTTTTCAGCCTGAACTCAAGCTTCTATGCGGAATTCCTGAACAATATTACCCATAACAACGTGTTCTTCCATAATCTTGTTTGCCATGGCAGGGGTGACCTTGCCGTAGGTGACGGTTTCAGCGCCAGGGAGGATTACCTGCACTACCGGGTCCTGACCTCCCAGACCGATGTTGCCAGTCTGGCGCAGGATGATATCGGGCAGTTGATGTTCCTCGATGAAGGTGAGGATTGCTTTGAGAGTCTCTCGAGCGCCTGCGGCAATGCCGACTGTTCCCATACCGACTATAATTTGAGTCTTGCCGGTCTGGTCGCGCAACTCTTTGACTTTCTGGGCTTCCTCGCGCAGTCGCTTGAGATCATCGATAGATTTAATGGTTGGCATACACGACTCCTTCTTTAGTTGTGATGTTTCTTGCTTCCTGGACACCTTCTGTGATGGTGTTGGAAAGAAATTTGATTACGCGGAAATCGCTTAGAGGCAGATTGCCCAAAGCTTCTTTGAGCTCCATATCATCGAATTCAAAAACTTGGTCATTGTATTGATAGCGGAAGACCCAGTTGACGGAAGGTGTGGTCAAGATCAGGGTGATTATGGTATCCTCCAGGTTCCCCAGCGGCATGCGGTCGATGTGGCTGTGTTGGAATTTGGCGATCAATTTGGTGCCTTTACCAGGCTCTGATTCCAAGGTGAGAAATCCATTGCAGGCTTCAGCTGCTTGCTTGAGCAAAGGAATGCCCAGACCGACTTTTCGGGTGGTACGGCTGGTGACAAAGGGATCGAGAACTTTTTTGACCATTTCCGGGGACATCCCCTTGCCATTGTCAGACACTTCGAGCCACAGCTCGTCAGCCACCAGGTCTTCACGCACAGAGATGACAATTCTTGAAGCGCCAGCAGAGATGCTGTTTTCGGCGATATCAAGAAGGTGAAGCGAAAGTTCTCTCAACCTGCAACCTCACTTTTTTGAATTTCGGTCAAGATCTTGGCGAATTGAGTGGGTTTAACACGGCCGTGGTTGACTTCATCAATCACGACAACCGGCGCTTGGCTGCAAGCGCCGACACAACGGCAAACTTCGAGGGTAATCAGACCATCTGAAGTAGTCTGACCAGGTTCGATCCCCAATATTTGCTTGGCTTTGTCGATCAATTGAGAAGCTCCACCGACGTAACAGGCGGTTCCAATACAAAACTTGACAACATGTTTTCCACGAGGTTCGGTGGTGAAGAAAGAGTAAAAAGAAACCACACCATGAACTTTGCTCACTGGAATATTCAATTTTTCGGCGACGTAGGCTTGCATCGGTTTGGTAATGAAGCCAATTCTTTCCTGAAGGTGGTTGAGAACCACCATCAAAGCGCCATTCTGATCTCCGAACTCTGAGATGGTATTATCGATTACTTTTCTCAACCGTGGATTGTCGAGGGGATCAAGCTGATTGGGTGTTAACGTCATTTCTATGTATACTCCTATATCTCAAAGACATTCTGCCTTTGTGAAAAATGTTACAAGTAGTTTACTCAATTCAGCCATTTTGGTCAATGGTTAGAGGGTGTTTATTAATAGAAAATCAAAGAATTCTCCTCATTCTATCTATTGAAATAAAATAATTACAATTGATTCGTAGTATGGGCGACACATGCTGTTAGGACAATGATGGTTTACAATTTGTGTAGGATGATTGTTTACACTTTTGTCAATCACATAGAATCTTCTGGATCATAATAGCAAGCGCATATATGCCATGAGAGCGGGTAACCACAGGGGGTTACCCCTACCTCCAGGGGTTAAGGAGGGGGCAGCTTTGTAGGGGCAGACCCCCGTGTCTGCCCTGGAATATGTAAACAATCACCCTGTATAATGTGTAAACAATCATACTTGTCTAAACAACATGCTTCGCCCTTACCTCCAAAAAATGATCGTTTCATAATGTTATTCAACACCCTCATGGTTATCATCTTAAAAGTTAATGAGATCGGTCGGGTTGAAAGCCGTTTGCTTCTCAAGCACCTGACCCGAATGGTGTTTTATCCGCTGACGGCGGCTTATGTTCAGCTCATAGGGCAAACCCCGGTGGGGCATACACCAAGTTTGATGTGCGCTTCGAGCTCCGCTCGGAAATGGTCGAGCATGTTTTTGATAGGGGTTCCTGCAGTCTGACCCAAGCCACAATTGGAGAAGTCTTCCATGCCTTTGGAAAGCCATTCCAGGTGGGCGATGTCTTCCATGGTTCCACGCCCTTCAGTAATATTTGTAAGGATCTTCAAGGTCTGATCAGTGCCAACCCGGCATGGCACGCACTTGCCACAGCATTCCTCCTGGAAGAAACGCGCAAGGACGCGTACTGAATCGACGATACAGTTGGAATCGTTGCAGATCAAGAGCGCACCAGAACCTAAAGCGACGCCCACTTTTCGGTAAGAATCAAAGTCCATCGGGGTGTCCTGCAGGGAGGCGGGAATGATCGATCCACTGGATCCGCCGGTCTGGGCGAATTTGAACTGACCTCCTTTGATGCCTTTGCCGTAGATATTGATCACTTCGCGCAGAGTGATTCCCATCGGAACTTCAATCAAACCGGTGTTGTTCACGTTGCCCAGGATGGTATAGACCTTGGTTCCAGGGCTGGAAGGAGTGCCGAAAGATTTGAACCATTCGGCGCCATTGAGCACAATTGGTGGAATGTTGGCGAAGGTTTCCACATTATTGATGAGGGTTGGCATCCCCCAAAGACCTGAAGTGGTGGGATAAGGAGGCTTGATCCGGGGCTCACCCCGCCCCCCCTCAATGGACTCGAGCAGGGCAGTTTCTTCACCGCAGATGTAAGCGCCAGCGCCGGCATGGATGTGAATGTCAAAATTAAAACCAGAGCCAAAAATGTTTTTGCCCAACATGCCATACTCGCGGACTTGCTGGATGGCTTTCTGAATACGGTCCAGGGCGAGTTGGTACTCTCCGCGGATGTAAATGTAACCTTCATCCGATCCAATCGCATAGGCGGCTATCAGCATGGCTTCAATAATGCTGAATGGGTCGCCTTCCATAATGACCCGGTCCTTGAAGGTTCCCGGTTCGCTTTCATCAGCGTTGCAGATGACATATTTCTTCTTACCGGGTGTTTTACGGACAGAATCCCATTTAATGCCGGTTGGAAAACCCGCGCCTCCACGACCGCGTAAGCCAGAAGCTTTGATAATCTCCACTATGAGTTCCGGAGCCATCTGGAGCGCTGTGGCGAAAGCTTGTCCGCCTTCGTACGCGAAGAAGTCATCAATACTTTCTGGATCAACGATTCCAACATTGCCTAGGACGATGCGGTTTTCAGCAGGCAGGGTCCCCTTTCGCTGTCTCAGCCAGGTTATCTTCCGCAGCGTGTCGGGATCTATTACCTTCAGATCGGGAACTTCGCGGCCTTTGTAGAGATGCTCTTCGACCAGATGGGGGACGTCCTCGGGCTTGACTGGGGCATAAACTGTAGCTTCCGGGAAGATCACCACCAGCGGTAAAGTTCGGACGGTGCCAATCTCCGGGATGGTGGAAACAGCCACCTCATCAGTGAGACCAAAGTTTTTGATCGCCAGCTTGAAGGCGGTAATGACCTCCTGAGAGGCGTTAGCTTTACTTTTTGGATCGTTTGATATCAAAACCATTGAGCGGACTGTTTTCATGGCTGCTCCTACTCGTACCTGTTAAGGATTTCTGGTAGTGATTCCGGGGTCAAACGCCCATGGATATTGCCATCAATCGAGATGACTGGACCAAAATCGCATACTCCCAGGCAGCTGGTTGTCAAAAGTGTCCACTTTTGGTCCTTGCTGGTCTCGCCTGGTTCAAGCTGGAGCTCCGTTTTGAGGGCTTGAAACAGCTCGCGTCCTCCAACAACATGGCAGGGCAGACTTTCGCAGAACAAGATCACGTGCCGACCGTGCTTTTCAGTAGGGAGCATGCGGTAGAAGGTGGCAACTGAGAAGACTTCAGCCAGCGGGATGGAAGTTTGTGCGCTGATCTCATACAACGCCTGGCTGGAGATGTAGCCAAAACGCTGCGTAAGCTTGTGCAGGATGGGAATAAGGCTTTCCCGGTCCTTTTTAGTTTCCTGAAGGATCAACGCGATTTCTTGCTTGAGTTCATCAATTGTAGGTGTGGATTGGGTTGAGTTTTTTTCCATGATCATCCTTTGTAGATATTGACATATGGACCTGTGCACAAACTACACGGTTGCAGGTGAAAATGACAGGATGAGACCAGTAAAAGTTGTTATCGCGGTTTGAGTAGAATTGTTCAACCTTGCTTCCTTTCCATGACAATCTATTCGATATATCAATAATTTCATAGAGCTTAAGAAAGGACAGTGGAAACAATGTTTGTTCCAATTTTCACAATAAGTTTACTACAATGTGATCAGGAAGGCAATTAGCCGTTGATTAATATTGAGTTTGAAGCGCGTGAAGCAATGAGAAAACTGAAATCTCCCCCATTTGCAAGCTCAGGATGCCTGTTACGCCGTCAAGATCATGGGCATCCGTGCTGGGAATCAAATGGTAATCTTTAAGAAATGGATAACGCTTTATAGCTTCGGATTTGGAGATACCCGAAATCTCGAGGACGGACAGATTCAATTCAGGAGGGATGCCTCCCAGGCGGGGTAAAAGACCATTCTCTTCGCGAGTAACATGCGCTGGGATGAAGATCCCTCCAAGGTGGTAAACAAGCCTTTGGGCTTCTCCGATGCTCAATCGTGTGGCGTTGCTGAGGAGACGATTTTCAGTGTCGACATAATTTCCCTCTGAGTCGACGATCAACTGAATCCCAAAGAAATCAGGATTGTTTGGGATATTCGGTAGGTTTTTGTCGACAATCTTTTGGAGCTCAACGAGCTGCGCATAGGTGTCGAAGAGACAAACTACATGGATTTCTTCTGCGGTCGTAAGTTCCATTCCAGGCAAAACGATCAGGTTTCTGCCCGCAGCGGCTTTGATGACAGCCGGAACGTTAGCACTGGAGTTGTGATCGGTGATCGCGATCAGCTGGATGTTGGTTTCGCAAGCGCGTTCTACGATATAAGGGGGCAGCATTTCCAGCGTGGCACAGGGAGAGAGTACTGTGTGGATGTGGAGGTCTGCCTTGAGGCTTTTCATTTGTTTGGATCAGTATCTTTGATTCCCAGTTCCCACAGTCTTCCAACGATCTGGTAACTGCCAACTGGAGTAGAGAGCAGCACAATTCCCTCCTGATTTGCGCGGGCGATGGTGGCTGCATCCGGCTGAGCATTTTCTGTGATGATGACAGCGGGGATTTCCAGCAAAGAAGCGACAGCCACGACATTGATGTTGGCGATCAGCGTGATCCAGATACATTCAGCCTGGGCGCCAGTCATGACGCAACTAAGCAGATCCGAGGTGTAGCCGGTGTGAATCTCAATTTCCGAGAAATCCACCGGGTCTGTCAGGACTTTCAGCTCAATGTGGTCTAATATCGTTTGGAGTGTAAGCATGGATTGTCCAATCTCAGTTTTTGGGTTTGTCCAGATAAATTGTCATATAAAGATTGGTTCCGCTTTCTTTGGAAGTTTTGATGGTCATTTCATCTACGCAGGAGCGGATATTGACCAGGCCCATACCTGCACCAAAGCCTTTATTACGGACCTCTTCGGAAGCAGTGGAAAATCCGGGGGTTAGGGCTTTTTCAACATCGTCGATCCCAGGACCATCATCGTACGCTTCCATGGTAATTTTATGCGGTTCGATTTCCACCCTCAGGAAACCACCATTATTGGTGTGAATGATCAGATTCATTTCAGCTTCATAGGCAGCTATTCCACAGCGTCTCGCAACCTGACGATCAGCGCCAAGACGTAGGAGGGCTCTTTTGATGTTGTTCGAAGCTGCGCCGCCGTGCAGGAAGTCATCTTTGATGATCCGATACCGCAAAATAAGGCTGGTGCGGTCTGATTCGATATCCTCAAAAAGGTGCGAAGCACGATAACGGATGACTTCTTCGGCTTGATAGTCGCGTTGAAGCGCAGTCAGCAAACCGTTGGTTATGTCGCCCTTGGTAAGAAGACCGACCAATTTGTTGTTTTCATCCAGGATAGGAAGGCGACCGACATTTTTCTTTGCGAAGATTCGTAAGGCTTCCACAACTTTGTCTGTGGCTTTGGCCGTAATCAGATTTTTGCTCATGTAATCTGAGACTTTACGGTCAATTCGCCCGTCGCGCAGGGCACGGATGAGATCTTCGGTGGAAATAATGCCTACGACCTCTCCGTTCATGATGACAGGAGCACCCGAGATGCGATGATGTTGCATCAGATTGAGCGCTTCGAGCATGGTCATATCGGGTGAGAATGTGACCACATTGGTAGTCATCACCTGGCTGATTTTCAGTTCATAGCCAAGTTCCTCTACCCTGGTGATCATGCCAGCGTCGTTATCAGAGAGAGTAGCCTGGTCGCTCATGATATCTAATCTTTAGGAAAGAGATTCATTTCCATTTCGTAACTTGGCAATCCGGCTTGCGTGAGCCGGCCTGAAATCTCGTAAAGACCCAGGGGTGATGCTGCTATGGGCAGGTTCTCATCGATGGCAAGGTTGAGGATATCTTCACCAGGTTTTTTCCCGCGGGCAAAAATGATCAGACGGATGTCGGCAATCAGGGCAGTACGAACCACCTGTGGGTTGCAGAGACCAGTTATCAGAACGGCTTCTGCCCGGACAGAAGCAAGAACATCGCTCATCAGATCGCCGGAAAAGCCTCCTTTGATCTCACGATCCAGGTTGACATCTGGTGTGAGGAGCGTACCATTGCTAATGGCAATAACTTCCTTTACTTTCATGTGATATCCTCGCAAGAATGACTTGGTTTATGACTTGTTTTATTTTACTAGAAACCCAACATGTTATACTACTGAGTTAATTGGTAAGAGGTCGTTATGAAGAATGTAATCAAAAGTGTCAAGGGTACGCGGGATTTCTATCCGGACGAGATGGCAAAACGTCAGTGGCTGATCCGAAAGCTAACGGAGGCTTCGGAGACTTTTGGTTATCAGATGTATGATGGACCCTGCCTGGAGACAATCGATCTCTATGCGGCGAAATCGGGGGAAGAGCTGGTGAAGGAGCAAGCCTTCGTTTTTAACGACCGCGGTGGAGACCCGATTGCATTGCGACCTGAACTCACACCCACTTTGGCGCGCATGGTTGCCTCAAAGCAGAATCAGCTGACTTTTCCGCTGCGGTGGTGGTCGTTTGGACCGTTCTGGCGATATGAACGCCCGCAAAAGGGTCGCACCCGGGAATTTTTCCAGTGGAATATTGACCAAATCGGCAGCGATTCAGTCCAGGCGGATGCGGAATTGCTGGCTGTGGCGGCAACTTTCCTGAAGAATGTCGGGCTCAACCCCGACCAGGTCAAGCTATATGTCAACGATCGTGAATTGATGGATGGTCAATTGAGCGAGATTGGGATCAGCTCAGAGCGAAAACCTGCCATGCTGCATCTGATTGACCGGATCGACAAATTACCACCAAATGTTTGGGATGAAAAAGTACTGGCAGAAGGTTTAGACGCGAAACAACTGAAAGCAATCCGCGAACTTCTTGAAAACCGCGAGCTCTGGCTTGATTCGGAGAACATGCGGGACCTTTTTGCGATGCTTGAAGTCATGGGTGTTGCGGATTTCATAGCGTATGAACCGAAAATTATCCGGGGATTGGATTATTACACCGGAACTGTTTTTGAAGCACACACAACCAACGGCGAATTTCGCGCGATTCTTGGCGGGGGGCATTACGCCAACCTAGTGGCAGATGTTGGCGGCAGCCCATTGCCTGGAGTGGGATTCGCGATGGGTGATGTGGTGATTATGCTGGTTCTGGAGGCTTACGGTTTGATCCCGGCAGACTTAGTGGACCCCCAAACCCTTTTTGTGACAGTATTCGATCAGGATACTCTTGCAGAGTCTATTCGCTTGGCGAGTCAGCTGCGTACCGCTGGTTTTAAAGTAATCCAGGCTGAACCCGAAAAACTGGCAAAGCAGTTCAAGTACGCTGATCGTTTGGGACTCAGTAAGGCACTTGTCCTTGGCCCGGAGGAGATTGAAGGGAATACAGTGGTGGTCAAAGATTTGCACAGCTTTGAGCAGGTCAGCGTTGAACGCGAAAAGTTGATCGATCATTTGCGTAAAAATTAATGCTTGCGGGACTGAAAGGGCTATGTTAGAATAGCCGCCTACATGGTGCCTGTAGCTCAATGGCAGAGTGCTTCACTGTGGATGAAGATGTTGAGGGTTCGACCCCCTCCAGGCACCCAGGACCTTCGAGAGAGGGTCTTTTTATTTGCCGC
>JAXGPH010000011.1:0-43325 GCA_040767065.1 Anaerolineaceae bacterium
CATACACGAATTATACATTCCTTTCGGGTATAATGACCCACGGAGGCAAACATGAGCGCAAGTATCATTGATGGGAAACAGATTGGGCAGGAAATCAGAGATGGAATCAAAGCGGCTATTGAAGATCGCCTGAAAAGGGGTCTCCCAGCACCAGGTTTGGCGACTGTGCTGGTGGGTCAAAACCCAGCCTCCCAGGTTTACGTACGTAATAAACAAAAAGCGTGTGCCGAAGTGGGGATCATCTCTTTTGGTTATAATCTACCTGAAAATGCCACGCAGGATGAGGTTGAAGCCCTGGTGCGCACGCTAAATGCCAACCCTGCCGTTAACGGCATCCTGGTGCAATTGCCACTTCCCCGCCACCTGGATGAAGAAAAAGTGCTTTCCGCAATCGATCTCAATAAAGATGTGGATGGTTTCCACCCGGTCAATATCGGACGGCTGGCACAAAAAGGCCGCCAGCCTGTCTTTGTGCCCTGCACGCCTGCCGGCTGCATGGTGCTTCTGGAACGCGCTGGCGCGCAACTGAGCGGCGCAAATGCCGTAGTGCTCGGGCGTTCCAATATCGTCGGTATGCCGGTAGCCCTGCTGCTGGTCAAAGCCAACGCCACTGTTACCATCTGCCACTCCCGCACGCGCGACCTGCCTTCTGTGGTCAGGCAAGCAGACATCCTGGTAGCAGCCATCGGTCAGCCTGAATTCGTCAAAAAAGAATGGGTGAAGCCTGGAGCGATTGTGATCGATGTGGGTATCAATCGAAAAGAAGATACCACTGCCAAACGCGGCTACCGCCTGGTTGGCGATGTAGCTTTTGATGAAGTGGCGGAAGTTGCCAGCGCTATCACCCCTGTGCCTGGCGGCGTCGGACCGATGACGATCGCTATGCTGCTTAAAAACACGCTCCGCGCAGCCGAATTGGCTGACCACTCATAATCCCAGGAGGTTCCCATGCCGACCTTACTTGTCAAAAACGCGGACATGATTGTCACTATGGACGGGCAAGACCGCGAGTTAAAAAATGCCGCGATCTTCTGCCGCGATGGTTTTATCGAGCAAATTGGTAACCAGGCAGATCTGCCACAGACCGCTGACGAAGTGCTAGACCTGAGCCATCATGTTGTTTTGCCTGGCCTGATCAACACCCATCACCATTTTTATCAGACCCTGACACGCGCTTTGCCTGCTGCCCAGAATGCCAACCTCTTCAACTGGTTGACAACGCTCTACCCGATCTGGGCGCGCATGAACCCGGAAGACATTTACATCAGCACCCAAACCGCTCTTGCGGAGCTGGCGCTATCGGGCGTTACGACTTCGTCTGATCATCTCTACCTCTTCCCCAATGGCAGCAAACTTGACGATGAGATTGCAGCGGCAGAGGAAATGGGGCTGCGCTTGCATGCGGCCCGCGGCTCAATGAGCCTTGGGCAGTCCCAGGGTGGGCTTCCGCCTGATTCCGTGGTGGATACAGAAGAAAACATCCTCAAGGACAGCGAACGTCTGATCCAACGCTACCACGACCCCAAACCCGGTTCCAAGCTGCAGATTGTTTTGGCACCATGCTCACCCTTCAGCGTTACAGACGAACTAATGCGCGAGTCGGCTGTTTTGGCTCGTAAATATGGCGTCCATCTCCACACGCACCTCGCAGAAACCGAAGATGAGGATGCCTTCTGCCAAGCAAAATTCGGATACAAACCAGTAGCCTACATGCAGTCAGTCGATTGGATCGGGGATGACGTCTGGTTTGCCCATTCTATTTGGGTGAATGAAGACGAAATGGATCTTTATGCCCGCCATGGTTGCGGCGTTGCGCACTGTCCATCCTCCAACATGCGTCTGGCATCCGGTATCGCGCCGGTGATGAACATGCTCTCACGCGGAGTAAAACTGGCAATCGGCGTAGACGGCTCTGCCAGCAACGATGGCTCGCATATGCTGAATGAAGTTCGCCAGGCATTTCTGCTCGCGCGTGTTAACAGCGGCATCAAAGGCGCGTCCCGCTCAGCACCTGATGCCCCACCAATCATGACTGCCCGCCAGGCACTCTCCATGGCCACCCGCGGCGGCGCAGCGGTGTTGGGGCGCAAGGACATCGGCTCACTCGAGGTTGGCAAATGCGCAGATTTCTTCGCCATAGACTTGCAACAGTTGGATTATGCCGGCGCAATCACAGACCCCCTTGCTACCATTCTTTTCTGCCAACCAACCAAGGCAAACTGGACGGTCGTTGGCGGAGAGGTCATTGTGCGTGAAGGTCAGTTGACCAAACTCGACATCCAGAAGCAGGTTGAGAAACACAACCAGGCGGCCAAACGCCTGTTGCAATTATAAAAACATTTAACTAACGGGTAATTTGAAGGAGACTCTTTCTATGCAAAGCAAAGGTTTGGCAATAGTTGCAGTTGGCGGCAACGCATTAATCAAAGATAAGAACCATCAGACCGTTCCCGACCAGTATCAAGCGGCAGTAGAGACAATGAAACACATTGCCAACATGATCATGGAAGGCTGGGATGTCGTGGTCACGCACGGCAACGGTCCACAGGTTGGTTTCATCCTGCGGCGTTCCGAACTCGCGTCACACGAGCTGCACGAAGTCCCGCTGGACTATTGCGGTGCTGACACCCAGGGTTCCATTGGTTACATGTTCCAACAAGCCCTGCACAACGAATTCCGCCTGCGCGGGATCAACAAACAGGCCGCCACTGTGATCACCCAAACCATCGTAGATCGCAACGATCCTGCTTTCCAAAACCCAACCAAACCGATCGGCTCTTTTATGGACGAAGCAACTGCCAGGGAAAAAATGGCAAAAGAAGGCTGGACGATGGTGGAAGATGCCGGACGCGGTTGGCGCCGCGTTGTCCCCTCCCCCATCCCACAAACCATCGTGGAGGCAGATGCCATTCGGAGTTTGATTGACCAGGGATTTGTGGTCATTGCTGTCGGTGGTGGCGGTATTCCAGTAATCCAGAAGGAAAATGGCGACCTGGTTGGTGTGGAAGCTGTGATTGATAAAGATTTTGGCTCGGCTATTCTTGCCAGTATGATCAAAGCTGACCTCTTCCTGATCAGCACCGCCGTGGAAAAAGTGGCAATCAATTTCAATAAGCCAGATCAAAAATGGCTGGATCAGCTGACCGTTGCGGAAGCCCGGAAATACTTAGCTGAAGGTCAGTTTGCCAAAGGTTCCATGATGCCGAAGATTGAAGCAATCTTGAAATACATGGACCAGGGCGGTAAAAAAGCCTTGATCACTGACCCCGAACACATCAAAGACGCGCTTGAAGGCAGGACTGGTACTTGGATCCTGCCTTAAGTGGAGTACGATAAAATAAACAATACTTGAAAATACACGGGATAGACGGGTGAGTTGGGCACAAGCACTAAAAGACTCACCCCTTATCTTTGCAACTTAATTGGAACCATAATGCCGCTTAGCTACTTTCAATGTTCTGTTTGTGGGCAATGTTTTGAGCCCAACCAGGTCACATATAACTGTCTGACCTGCGGCGGCAATCTGGACGCGCACTTCAGTTTTGAAGCAAATCCGCATGAGGTTGATCAAACCAACATTTTGCAGAGCAATGAAGCCTCTGTCTGGCGATATGCGCCGCTGCTTGCCGCCCCCGACCCCGGTTTCAGGACTACCCCCCTCCACCAGGTAGGTTTCACCCCAATCTACCAACCCGAATCTCTGCGAAAAAGCCTCGGCATACAGGAACTTTGGATCAAAGATGAGAGCCGAAATCCAAGCGCATCCTTCAAGGATCGTGCCAGCGCCCTGGTAATAGCCCACGCAATTGAAGCCAACTTTAAAACCATGATTGCAGCTTCGACTGGTAATGCCGGCGCAGCCATGGCGTGCATGGCTGCCAGTGTAGGCAAAAAAGCAGTCGTTGTTGCCCCGCGCAGCGCCCCACCCGCCAAGGTCTCTCAATTACTCACTTTTGGCGCAAAAGTGGTTCTGGTGGATGGCACCTACGATCAGGCGTTTGACCTGAGCATCAAAGCCTCACGCGAATATGGCTGGTATAACCGCAACACAGGCTATAACCCCTATACCGTGGAGGGTAAAAAGACCGCTGGACTGGAAATTTGGGAACAGGTGCTGCTAAAACGCAAGAACTCCGCACCAAACCTGACGATTTTTATCCCCGTAGGCGATGGCAATATCCTCAGCGGTTTGGCAAAAGGCTTCGCCGACTTACAATCATTGGGCTGGATCGAAAAATTACCCAGGCTGGTGGGCGTGCAGGCTGAGGGCTCAGCTGCCATTTACAATGCCTTTAAAACTGGAAAAGATATGATTGATCCGGTGAACGCAAAAACCATTGCGGATAGCATCAGCGTGGATCTGCCGCGGGATGGGTTGCGCGCACTCAATCGGGTCAGGCAGAGCGGCGGATACTTCCTGACCGTTTCAGATCAGGAAATCCTGCAAGCTATCCCGACACTTGGCAAAGCCGGTCTATTCGTTGAGCCTGCCGCCGCAGCAGCTTACGCCGGACTGCAGTCTGCCATCCGGCAAGGGTTGCATCAGCCAGATGAACCTGCTTTGGTTCTCTGCACTGGCAGCGGGCTGAAGGATGTCAATGCCGCCATGCGAGCGGTCGCGCCCGCACCTATCATTGAACCAACGCTCAAAGAACTCAAAGAGGTACTTCATGTCTGATCCTGTCTTTAGCATTATTGCCCCAATTTACAATGAACTCGAGAACCTTCCTCTGCTTTATGCCCGGGTCAGCGAAGTCATGAACCAGACTGGTGAAGACTGGGAACTGATCCTCGTGGATGATGGCAGTTCAGACGGGTCCACGGATATCATCCGAAAGCTTGCCTTGCAGGATGAACGCGTGCGCCCGGTTATTTTTGCCCGGAATTTTGGGCACCAGATTGCTGTAACTGCTGGAATGGATTACAGCCGCGGAAAAGCGGTGGTGATTATCGACGCCGACTTGCAGGACCCACCGGAAGTAATCCTCGAGTTGATCAAAAAGTGGCGCGAAGGCTATCAGATTGTTTACGCGGTGCGTACGGAGCGCGAAGGGGAGAACTGGTTCAAATTAACCACTGCTTCTCTCTTTTATAAGCTGATCTACAAGATAACTGACGTAAAAATGCCTCTCAACACCGGTGATTTCCGCCTGATAGACCGCCAGGCTCTGGACATCCTTAATCAAATGCGTGAACACAACCGCATCCTGCGCGGCATGGGTGCCTGGGTGGGTTTCAGACAGATCGGTGTGGAGTACAAACGCGCCGCGCGCCATGCCGGCCAGAGCCATTACCCTCTCAAGAAGATGATCCAGCTGGCGATGAATGCCGTGACGGGTTTTTCGACTTTTCCGCTTCAAATGCTAACCACAGGCGGCATTGTGCTGGTCGCGCTAAGCCTCTTGCTGCTGGTGATTTACCTTTGCCTTGCCCTTTTTAGCGGCTTCGACCTCACTTACGTGCTGGCAACCTGGCTGACCATGATCTTCCTGGCAGGCGTTCTGCTGATCAGCATGGGTGTGCTCGGTGAGTACATCGGCCGCATCTACGACGAAGCGAAAGGTCGTCCACTCTACATTGTTGCCGAAGGCCCCGATAAAGCCCTCGACCCTACCCGGCTGGATCGGAAAAAAGAAAAAAAATAACAGACTACAGGAACTCAAACATGACAAAAATCGATTTGACCATTATGCAAGACCGCCTCGAACGCACGCTTCAGCGTGTGCGTGAACGCAAAATCATCATTCCCACTTTTGCCCAGCAGCGGGACCCCTCACTGGTGCCGGCCGATATTCAAGACCGCTTGAAAGAAATTGGTCTTTGGGATCTGCATCCTCTGAATCTGTTCCGCATCACCTGGCACAATGAACCGATACCATTTGGCGGACTGTTTGGGGGTCTCAACTACATTGAGTTTCCTTCCAGCTTCACCGGCACCAAAGCAAGGATCGTTGCCCTGGTGGGCAAGTGGTTCCCCACCGGCGTACACAAAGTGGGTGCAGCGTTTGGCTGCCTGGTTCCGCGCCTCATCACCGGTCAATTTGATCCCACCACTCAAAAGGCGGTTTGGCCGTCAACCGGCAACTATTGCCGTGGTGGCGCATACGATTCGCATTTGCTTGCTTGTGAATCCATTGCTATTCTTCCTGAAGGTATGAGCAGAGAACGTTTTGATTGGCTCAAAACCGTAGCTGGCGAAGTTATCGGCACACCTGGCACTGAATCAAACGTCAAGGAAATCTTCGACAAATGTTGGGAGCTTCGCCGCAGTGGTGAGGACCTGGTAATCTTCAATCAATTCGACGAATTTGGCAATTATCTCTGGCATTATCTTATTTCCGGCGATGCCCTGGAGGAGTTAGCTAACAAACTCTTGGGTGAAAAAGATCGCTTAGCAGGTTTCGCATCTGCAACTGGCTCCGCTGGCACCATTGCCGCTGGTGACTACCTGAAGCAAAAGTTCCCTGGCATGAAGGTCATCGCCAGCGAAGCTTTGCAGTGCCCCACTCTGCTCAATAACGGCTTTGGCGCGCACCGCATTGAAGGAATCGGCGATAAACATGTTCCATGGATCCATAATGTAAAGAATACCGACTTCATCACAGCCATTGATGATAATGCTGTCGTCAACCTGGCACGGCTTTTCAACGAGCCCGAAGGGAAACAGTATTTAATTAACTCTGGCTTTGAAGAAGACTTCGTCAACCAGCTTGATCTGCTTGGCTTCTCAAGCATTTCCAACCTGCTTACCGCCATCAAATTTTCAAAGTATTATGAATTGACCGAAAACGATATCGTTCTCACCGTTCTCACCGACTCGATGGAACTGTACCAGAGCCGCTTGCGAGAAATGCATGAACAATTTGGTCAATACAGCAAAGAAAACGCCATTGCCGATGAAGCCCGCTACCTGAAAGCCGTAACCACTGATTACATGGAAGAACTTGGCTATTGGGACCGCAAGCGCATCCATAACCTGAAGTATTATACTTGGGTCGAACAGCAGGGGCGCACCTACGAGGAAATTATGGCACAGTGGTACGACCCGGACTACTGGCTCGAGGTACAAGCTCAGCAGCCTGAGATCGATGCTTTGATCGAAGAATTCAACCATAAGGCTAAGGTTGAGCTCTAAAGGAGTCCTTTGAGCGCGTTTGAGACAATAGACGATACCAGCCTGGTGCTGGTGGCAATTATCCCAAATCAGAGGGATCTTGAGATTGCCCGCCTCTTGGGCTGGTATCGCATTCCGCTGAAAAACGCCCCCAAGGTGATTGCCGTCGACTATCTGGCACTCTACCAAACTGGCAGTTTTGGCGTAAAGGACCGCTGGCAAATCAAATGGCTGGCGCCCATCGTAGGTCACGAGCTAACCACGCGCCGACAATTATTTCGCGACCAACCCGACCACCCCAGGGCTAACGAAGAATATTTCAAGCTCCAATTGGGCAGCCTGATTGCATTGCCTGAACCGATACCTGCTGGTAATTGGAAACGGGTGACCTTCTTCTACACGACCATGCGGCATGTCAGAAATGCTGAAGAACTGGGAGACTTGCCTGTGCACGATCAGGAGCGATCTGTCCTTTGGGCGGCACTCCGCGAACGCGCTTCGCAGAGCGAAGATTACCAGGCAGCTCCCCTACCAGAGATTCCGTTGGATCCAGCATTGCTGGCTCTGCTCAGCGGCATCGCTACAGCAACAAAGTGAGGTTTTTATGAAAACGCTCATCAAAAATGGAACATTAATCACTGCGGAGATAACCCGCAAAGCGGATATCTTGGTGGAGGATGAGATTATCCGCCGGATTGACGAATATATTGAAGACGACGAAGCCACCATCGTAGATGCCAGCAACCTTTTGGTGCTTCCTGGCGGGGTGGACCCCCATGTGCACCTTGATTTGCCAATGATGGGCACAATTTCTGCTGATGACCACTACACAGGCGGAAAAGCGGCTGCTTTCGGCGGAACGACCACCATGATCGATTTCGTTTCTCAGGAGCCTGTCAGCCTGGCAGAAAATATTGCCAGGCATCGTGCCATGGCAGACCCCAAAACCAGCATTGATTACAGTCTTCATATGAATATCACTCATTTCGACGACCAGGTTGCGGAAGAGCTGCCTGATCTACCCAAAATGGGCATCACTAGCATAAAGGTCTTCACCGCCTACAACGGTCGGCTCCGATTGGATGATGGCAGCATTTTCAAAGTGATGCGCATCGGCGGAAAAAACAACCTCCTCACGATGGTGCATGCTGAAAATGGGGATGTGATCGATATCCTGGTGGCTGAAGCTCTTGCTGCGGGCAATACTGCTCCCATCTATCATGCTCTCACCCGCCCTGCCTGGGGCGAGGTGGAAGCCAGCCTCCGGGCGGCAGCCCTTGCAGCCCAGGCAGACTCGCCCCTCTACATCGTTCATATGAACGTAGCCGGAGAGGTGGATCAGTTGGCGTATGCCCGTAAACACGGTGTCCGCGCCATGGGTGAAACCTGCCCGCAATATCTTTTCTTCACAGAAGATGATCTCAGGCGTCCCGACGGCGCAAAATGGATCTGTTCCCCACCGATGCGCAAGGATGCAGACCAGCAAGGACTCTGGGAGGGTCTTGAGAACGGCACCATTCAGGTACTTGCGACCGACCATTGCCCATTCTTCTATAATGGCAAACAGCCAATTGTTTACGAAGGTCAGGAAGTCGCCATCCCAGGCAAGGAATTGGGAGAAAAGGATTTTAGTCTAATTCCTAACGGACTTCCCGGAATCGCAGACCGTCTGCCAGTTTTTTGGACCCATGCAGTGAACACCGGGCGGATCAGCCCAAATCGCTTTGTGGAACTCACCGCTACCAACCCTGCGCGAATCTTTGGGCTTTACCCAAAAAAGGGTACGCTTGCTGAAGGCTCGGACGCAGATATCGCCCTGTGGGACCCGGAAAAAGAGTTGGATTACGGCCGGGCTTGGGCGCATCACCGTACAGATTACAATCTTTATGAAGGATGGAAGCTGCGCGGCTACCCTGTAAAAATATTTCTGCGCGGCACATTGATCGTTGATAATCAAAACTGGCTCGGCAAAGCTGGTGGGGGGCGCTTTGTCCACTGCCAGGCAGGCGAAATCCTCTGATCCTTGAAATGAATTGATTTCATGGTCCTATTAGGCATTCCTGGCTTACTTTGGCTTTCAGCCATCGCCCTGACCATCAGTCAGGCGGTCAAGCCCAACTTCGCCCGTTCATGGTTTATTGCCATTGCCGGAGCTTTTTTGGCCTGGGTTGGAACCTTTTTCCTGCGCCTTTATCTGCCAATGGAAGTTGAATTGATCCGCTGGCTGCCAGAATCGCTCTATCATACCGCAATCGCCTTCCGAATCGATTACACCAACTGGCACTACATTATTGCCATCCTGGCTCTGTGCATCGCGGTAATTCTGACCGATTCCAGCCGGGCTTCCACCAATACCACTCCCACCACCTGGGCTGCCGCGCTAGCTCTGACAGGTCTGAACCTGATGTCAGTTATGTCGAAAAGTCCCATGACGATGGCCATTGCCTGGTCAATAACAGACCTGGTGGAATTATTGTTTATGCTCAATTTGCTGCGGAACTCAGAGGCAACAGGTAAAATCACCACCGTATATGGAGTCAGGCTTATCAGTACCTTCGTCCTTGTGATTGCAACTGCTGTAGGCTGGCAGGTCACAGCCGGATTGGATTTTACCCAAATCCCTCCAACCGCCAGTTTGCTTTTCCTCGTTGCAGCCGGGCTGCGGCTGGGGGTGCTGCCGCTCAACTTCCCGACGCAAAACGCTCTGGAGTCCAGCCGCAGGATCGATTTGCTGCTGCGCTTTTCACCAGTGGTTTCCGCCCTGGTTTTGATCGCGCATTTACCCTCTGAGATCCTGGTCTTGAATCAAAGTCTGGTATCTCTCATCAGTATTCTGACGGTTTTGGCAGCCCTTTACGCCTCAGCCATGTGGCTGACTCGTGCTGATGCTAACGAAGGCAGACCTTACTGGATTGTGGCACTTTCCGCGTTTGCCTTGCAGTCTGCCTTGAACGGGCAGCCAGAGCACAGCCGCGTTTGGGGACTGGCACTGCTTCTATCGGGCGGCGTCCTGTTTTTGTTCGATCCTCCGATCCAGAGAATACGTTTCATACCGCTATTGGGCTTAATGGGACTATTAGGAATTCCTTATACCCTGGCAGCTTCAGGCTGGAGCGCTCTGCTGGGGGAAGGTGTGAGCCTTGCAGGTATCGTAATAATTATGTGCCATGCCATGCTGGTTGGCGGATACCTCCGTTACATTCTCGAAGCCAACAGCGCCGTCACAGGCTTGGAACAGTATGCCCGTTTCACCTACCCACTTGGTCTGATCCTTATAATTCAAACCATGCTGGTGCTCAACTTGATCGGTTGGCCGGATGTGCTCACAATCGGAGCATGGTGGGGAAGCCTGGTCAGCATTGGACTGGTCCTGGCGGGTGCTTTTTTAGCCAAAAAGCTCAACCTCCAGCTCACCGGCGACGGTTTCAAGGCGAAAATCCCCTTCTATAGGCTGGGGCATCAAGTGCTGAACGCCCTGCGCGTCGTGTTTAGCTTGAACTGGATCTATGCGATCGCCCAATGGCTCTTTGCACGCCTCAGCGATATTACGGGGTTTTTCAGACAGGTTCTTGAAGGCGAAGCTGGTGTGCTCTGGTCCCTCTTTTTCTTATTAATGATGGCGATCCTGATCTACACGCAGGTGGGGCAACCGTGAGCGAAACTTTGCGTCTCATTTCAGCTGCTCTATTGCTGCTTGCAGCAGCCCTCAACCTGGTCAGACGCCAATGGGCATTAAATATTCTGGCTTTGGGTCTTCAATACATCTGCATTTTCCTGATCATCCTCGAAGTGCGTCCCCCACTCCTGGCTGCCATCAAACTGATTGTTGGTCTGATGGTCAGCCTGATGCTCTATATGACCCTGGTTTCTTCAGGCTTGATTGAATCACTTTTGGTCCGCCGGCGACTTTCATCTGGGGAAGTATTCCGCGGTACACTTGCCCTTCTGCTGGTGCTAATCAGTATTCTGCTAGGTCCTGTTCTCCAGCAATCTGCCTTTCCACAGAGCAGTCAACTTTTACTGACAGCCAGCACGGGATTGATCCTGTTTGGCTTGTTTCAGATGGGCACTATCACAGAACCCCTCTACCTGGTGATCGGCTTGTTGACCTTTCTCTCAGGCTTTGAGCTTCTTTATGCCAGCCTGGAATTTTCCCGTGTTCTGGAAGCACTCTTTACCGCTGTAAATCTTAGCCTGGCGCTTGTTGGCTGCTTTTTCATTATTAAAGACGTGGAAAGCGGGTCAGCATGAACCTGATGACCACGCCAATAATCTGGATATTCTTGCCCGTTTTGTTCAGCCTGTTGCTGATTCTGGTGCACCGTCTACATAAACTTTCAGTCTGGATAGCCTGCACAGTAAGCATTTTACTAGCTGTGGTTGCAATGATCTTCCCGCAGGACCTGAATCTCAAGCTATTTGGCAAAAATTTCCTGTTTGACGATACCCTATTGGTATTAAACAGGGCTTTGATCATCACTGGCACCGAGCTTAAAACCGTGGCAATGCTCTATCTGTTCAGCTTTTTGTGGAACATTGCAGGAATGCGTTTTACAATCAGCCGATGGTTTCCAACAATTTCCCTGACTATCACAGCATTGTGGGTCAGCGTATTGGCAGTGGAACCGTTCCTTTATGCGGCCTTGATCGTAGAATTGATCGTTCTGATCAGTGTTCTCCTCCTGACGCCGCGGGGTCAACAAGCTGGTAGCGGCATAATGCGCTACCTGGTTTTGCAAACGATCGCATTGCCTTTTATTCTCTTGAGCGGTTGGATGGTCACAGGTATCGAATCAGCTCCCAGTGCCAGCACACTGATCCTGCGGGGCGCCGTGTTGATCCTGATCGGGTTCTCGTTATGGCTGGCGGTATTTCCGCTGCATACCTGGCTTCCGATGCTTGCTGAGAAGACCCACCCATGGGTCTTTAGTTTTGTTTTTCTGATGCAGCAGAGCAGCCTGTCGATTTTCTTATTAAAGGTTTTGGACCAATTTGCCTGGTTAAGGAACCTGAACGGAGTTTTTCCTGCAATGCAGTGGGTGGGCGTATTGACTGTGCTGGCAGGTGGAGTACTGGCATCCCTGCAGACTAAGGTCAACCGGATACTGGCATATCTAATCCTGATCGAGACTGGCTATTCCGTGCTGGCGATCGGCTTGATCAGCCAGGGCGGAGGTGAAGCACTGGCGCTTAGCTTTCTTCCCCGGGCACTTGCCTATCTGCAATACGCGTACACTCTTAGTTCAATACAGCAGATTGCACCAGAGATAGACGGAAGTTTCCCCTCCTTACGCGGTTTATTCACCAGACTGCCATTCCACAGCATGTCCTTGATCATCAGTTTGCTTAGTTTGCTCGGTCTGCCTGCCCTTGGGATCTTCCCCGCCCGGGATATGCTCTGGACCAGTGGCGCCGGTCTAACCTTGCACTACACCCCTCTCCTCGGTTTGGCAGTGGCAGGAATGGCGTTGTTCATCCTGCGGCTGATGGAAACACTCCTCACCACAGCCTCCAATACGCCATCCCCGACATTGACAGCCCAAGGCGAAGAATCCATCTGGCAAATCTTCGTTCTTTGCTTTTTCACACTGCTTTCCCTGCTCGTGGGAGTATTCCCCCACGTGTTCCTGAATCCATTTTTGGGCATACTTGAACCCTTCATCCACCTCCTGCCGTCCAGTTAGGATGACAGAAAAGTTAAACATTGTATAATCACATCAGCATCCGCTAAGAGGTGAAATATGGACGATTATTCTGGATATGAACAACTTGAGAAACGCGTTGAGTGGCTCGACAATGAACGGCGTAATGATAAAACTAATTTAGCCTCTCTACAGAATCGCCTGACTGTGCTGGAAGGCGAGAACCTCAACTTGCGAAAACAGATCAAAGAGCTTGAAATTCTGATCACAAAGAATACGAACCAAATCGCAACCTTCGATAAATACGATAACCGCATTGACCGATTGAACATTGACCTTACCAAGCAGATCCGCGACGTTAACGAAAGGGCAGAGTTCAACCTGAACGAAGCCATTAAGCGCATAAAACTCGAGCTTGAGGCTACCCGAAACTCTGTCGCTGAAATCTTCTCCTTCACCGAAGAACTCGAACCAATCCGTACGGAAATGCGCACATACAAAGTTGAAGACGCACGCCTCGCGCGTCTGATTGAAGAACTAAAAGTGAAAATTCAGGAAGTCAGTCGCTTTGATGAAGATTACCGGCGTTCATTAAACTTACTTGAAGAAAATCGCCGCCAGGAAGCCAAACGCCTGACTGACCTTCAGGGTGAAGTGGCTTCAGTCCGCAAACGGCTGGAGGAAACCCGCAGTCGTTTTGATAGTTTCAGTGACAGCTTCCGCACCCTTGACACCCGTATTGCTGAATTACAGTCTTTTGAAAAAGATCGCAAACAAGCCCAATCAGTCTTCATCGAAAAAATCAATAATTCTCTTGTCGAAAAAGACAAAATCTTCTCCACCTGGGAAAAGCGCTTTGTGGAAATTGACAAGGTAAATCTCAACTTGAATCAACAGATGGAAGCTCTGGAAGCCTCCCGCCAGGCTGTCAGTAAAGCAATCAGCAATGCGGACGAAATAACGCAACGCTTTGAACGCCGCATCAATGAAATCAGCGAATTCCAGAGACTCAACGATGAACGTTTCCGCCAGGAATGGACCACTTTCAAGTCCGACGACGTTAAACGCTGGACCAATTACATGCTTTCTCAGGAAGAACAGAGCCGTGAGAACGCACAACAGTTCAAAGACCTGACAGCCCAATTACAAGAACTCACTGATTTATCCTCGTCTTTGCGCGACCAGCTCGAGACTATTAGCAGAAGCATCCTGCGGCATGTGCAATCCATTCTGATGGCGTATCAGAATTCCATCCAGGAAATTGCACCTTCACTCGATAAGAAGACTGGCTGATTATGCATATCGTCGGTACAGCCGGGCATGTTGATCACGGGAAGTCAACCCTGATTTCTGCTTTGACAGGCACCAACCCGGACCGTTTGAAAGAAGAAATCGAACGCGAGATGACCATCGATCTTGGCTTCGCGTCCATGACGCTGCCAGGAGGCGAGACGATCGGAATTATTGATGTGCCGGGGCATCGTGATTTTGTCGGCAACATGCTCTCAGGCATCGGTGGTATCGACGCGGTTCTCTTGGTCATTGCAGCGAACGAAGGCGTCAGTGCCCAGACGCGCGAACACCTCGCTATTTTAGACTTGCTGGAAATCTCACGCGGTTTGATCGTCCTGACCAAGTGCGACCTGGTGGCAGACCGTGAATTGCTGGAATTAGTGGAACTTGAAGCCCAGGAGCTGGTGGAAGGCACCAGTCTGGAAAACGCCCTGGTTTTGCGCGTCTCAGCCAAAACGGGCGAGGGTTTGGAGCAACTTAAACTCAAACTCGCAGAATTATTGGCTGAAATTCCTCCAAAACGCGATCTCAACCGACCTCGCTTGCCTGTGGATCGTGTCTTCACCCTTTCTGGCTTTGGTACCGTCGTAACCGGCACATTGCTGGACGGCAGTTTTGTGCTGGGAGACGAAGTTGTCTGTTTGCCCAGCGGCAAGACAGGCCGTATCCGCGGCTTGCAGAACCACAATCGCAAACTTCAAAAGGTAATCCCGGGCTACCGGACAGCCATCAACCTCAACAACCTTTCAAAAGAAGACATCCAACGTGGGGATGTAATTGCCCTGCCTGGCACCTACATCCCTACCACTCGATTAGATGCCTCGATTCGGCTGCTCCACGATGCCATCACAGAGGTGAAGCATAATATGAGCCTGAAGGTCTACGCTGGAGCGAGCGAAACCCTGGCGCGGGTGCGCCTGTTGGGAGTGGAAGCTCTGGTACCCGGCGAGGAAGGTTTGGTGCAGTTGGAACTAAAGGAGCCGCTGGTAGCGGTTCGGGGTGATCATTACGTTCTGCGGCTGCCCTCCCCCGCCGCCACCATTGGCGGAGGCGTCTTCCTGGACACTCAACCGGCCCGTCGATATCGCCGCTTTGATGATTTAACCCTCGCCCGCCTGGAGCAGTTGCGCGCGGGCAAACGTGCAGATTTGGTGATGCAGGCACTCGACCAACTAAATGTTGCCAATCTCACCGCACTCACAAGCCAAACCTCCCTACCTGCAGCGGAACTCGAAAAACAACTAAACGAACTTGAAGACGCGGGCGAGGTCATTTTCCTCACCAGGCATCCCACCCCCTCTAAAACGCACTTGATTTCCGCTCAGAACTGGCAGTCACTGACTGAACATATCCTCAGCACGCTCAGTGAGTTTCATCACCAAAATCCCCTTAAGGCAGGCATCAGCCGTGAGCATCTCAAATCTGGCTTAAAGCTGACCCAGGAACAATTTGACCTGGTGTTGGGAGTGTTGAACCAACAAGGAGAGCTTGTGGAGCGAGGCACACTGGTTTGGGCGGTCAGCCACACCATCGTTCTCACTCCCCAACAGGAAGCTCAGGCTGCCAGGTTTTTGGCAAAATTTACAGAATCGCCTTATACGCCACCAGATGTTAGTGAAGCCGAAGCTGAGCTTGGGCCTGAACTGTTGGAAGGCTTAATTGCCGCCGAAAGGCTGGTTCGCGTTTCAGATGCAGTGCTCTTCACGCCAGGCACGGTTGAAGTAATGAAAGTTTGGGTGCGGGACGCCATCCGAACCAATGGAAGTGTATCGCTGGCGCAATTCAGGGATCATTTTCAAACCAGCCGCAAATATGCTGCTGCTTTTCTGGAATATCTTGATTCGATTGGGTATACTCTACGGAAAGGGGACGTCCGCGTCCTGAGAACAATAAACACATAAAAAGGAGAGAATATGGGTTTCAAAGTTTTGATCACAGACGGCTTGGAGAAGGAAGGCATTGATATCATCAACACCGCTGGCGAAGCAGTGGATAAAAAGAATATCGAAGCCGTCGAATTAGTGCAAATCGTTGGGGAATATGACGGATTAATCGTCCGTGGACGAACCAAAGTGACCAAAGAAGTATTTGACGCTGCCAGGAATCTCAAAGTGGTTGGGCGCGCCGGCGTGGGTGTGGATAACATCGATCTCGAAGCTGCCAAAGCGCACGGTGTCACAGTGGTTAACGCTCCAACTGCCACAACCATTGCCGTTGCCGAACTGGGATTTGGCATGATGCTGGCGCTGGTGCGCGATATTCCTCACACCGACGCTGCCATGAAGCAGGGAAAGTGGACCAAAAAAGATTATATGGGCGCTGAACTACATGGGAAGACCCTCGGTATTGTTGGCTACGGCAATATTGGCAGCACAATCGGTAGATACGCACAGGCACTGGGTATGAAAGTCATCTGCCACGATCTCCTCCGCAACCCGGACGAGATACGGGCTACTGGTGCCGAGCCAGAACAGCTGGATGACATTTACACCCAGGCTGACATTATCACATTTCACGTACCTTTGACGCCCGAAACGAAACACATGGTCAGCGATGAAACCTTCACAAAAATGAAAGACGGTGTACTCCTTGTGAACGTTGCCCGCGGCGGCATCATTGAAGAAGCTGCACTCCTGCGTGCGCTGGAAAGTGGAAAAGTGGCTGGAGCTGCCCTGGATGTCTACGAGAAGGAACCTCCGGTGGATTGGACTCTCGCCAGGCACCCGAAAGTGATTGCGGTACCGCATATTGGCGGTCAGACCAAAGAAGCTCAGACGCGCGTTGCGATTGATATCGCCAGCGAAGTCATGAACGTCCTGCAAGGTAACAAAATTCGCTGGAAAATTTGCTAACTCACATTGAATTTACCCTTATGTAAATAGGTTGAAAAAAATCCATAAAAAACAGGTCTCTAATGGGACCTGCTTTTATTAATTTTCTGCTGTTGGGGTCGGATAGATGATTTCCTGCGCGGGCGTGCCTATCGGTGTAGGCGTGGGCATGGGAGTTTGCCCGGATGGGTCGTGCACGTAAACCCAATCGCCCAATTTTGCCCAGTTGAAGAGCCAATGCGCGTCGCCAGGGAACATATTCACGCAGCCGTGCGACTGGGTAAACCCGAGCGATGCTGGCCAATAAATACCGTGAATTGCCTGGGCATGGTTGTAATACATCGTCCAGGGAACGCCTTCCAGCGAATAGAAATCTGAGCGATCGCTTGTGTAGGAACCCTGCATCAGTTCGAGTTCACGCTTTTCATAGATGTAATACAGCCCTGGGTCTGAATAAAGTTCGCCTGAGCCTGTTCCCACCACAGCCGCAAAAACGAGCTGGCCATCTTCATAGGCAGACAGTGTCTGGTTATAAAGGTCAATGTTGATCCAGCGGTTGTTATCCACTCCCTTGGGGGGAGTGGTATCCACCACCAGACGTCGTGACTTCAGCGAAGGAATCCATTCCCCTGGTCCCACCTCATACCATTCATACCCTTCGGCTTCCACCACCTGGTAGATCTGGAAATCTACATATTTATCGTATTGTTTGCCAGTCTCAGGAGCAGCAAAACTTGGTTGGGTATAACTCGGCGTCGGGTTGATTGTCCAGCCAAAGTCGTTTTGCGGGGTGGCATAAAACTCAAGCCCCTGCCACGTTGGCCAGGAATATACAGGTGTTGCCTCAACCCAACCCCCATCCATCGTCCGCACAAAAGTCCTGCCACCCGAAACGGCTGAATCGATCATCGTCACATAGCGGCTGCCTCCATCCGGGATGGTTCGCAAGACTGTTCCCCCACTGAGAGCATCATTCAAACTGGCGTATACAGGCGTTTCCGCACCTGTAACCTTGGCTACGCGCACCGGCAAATCTGAAAGTGACGCGTCTGGTTTTGCGGCTGCCAATGGGCGAATAGGATAAGAAAATCCAGAATCATGTAATCGAGCGATGGTTTGCGAAGCTCCCAAGGGCAAACAGTTCCCAGGATCATTGGGGTAGTAACCGGGCTGGCAGAGCGGCGGGTCATAATAAGGCACTGGGGGCAGTGCGGGTTCAGCAGCTTGCGTTGCAAGTGGCAAAGCAGCCTTCAGTATTGCTATCCCAGCCAGCAGGAGTAGTAAGTTCTTTGGCTTCACGCGTTGGATTATACCCGTAAGGAGCGGTTATGCCAATTTGGCTGAAACAAGAGGTCGTGCAAAATCGATTGTAATATTTTTTTATCTTAGTATTTTTTTAGCACCGGAATTATTCGTCGAACGACAAAAAGAAGGTTTTGTACGGAAGGGGGTGTATGGAGGCGGTTGAACTGAGGCAGTTTGTACGGAGGGGTTTACTCCCTCCGCCCACCATTAGGCACAACACAATGTGGCAATTTTCTGATGAAAATGTTGAATCGAAGAAAACATACTTTGTACGGAGGGGGTTTACTCCCTCCGCCGAACATTTCTAATGACACATTGAGCAGATTTGAACTCCATTCACTACATTAATGGGCAAGCAAAGCGCGAGCTTTTACCTGTCTGAGATAATCAGATGGACCTTCCTGTCTTTACAAGTGTCTTCATGGATTACAAATATTAGAACCTGGCATAAAAGTTCCTTTTGGGATTCAATTTGTAATCAAAACTCAGATTCTGGTCAGACTCTTATCTTGCATCATCCATACGAAATATGTCATCCATACGAAATGTTATTTGCTTAGTACGGTCAGGTATACTTCGTATGGTGGGGGTTTACTCCCACCGCAAGGAGTCCGACAATCCAGCAAAGCGGATGGACTAAAGCCCATCCGTACGAAAGAATACGAAAGAATCTTATCTTGCAAGTGCTAACAAAACGGGTAAAATTAAAAAAAGTTATTGGAGATTGGCATGAAGATACCTATCTTTCAGGTTGACGCGTTCACTGTAAAACCTTTCAAAGGCAATCCAGCCGGCGTGTGTTTGTTGGAACAACCCCGCGATGATGCTTGGATGCAAGCCATTGCTACAGAGATGCGGCTTTCCGAAACGGCGTTTCTCTATCCCAAAGGCAATGATTACAACCTGCGCTGGTTTACCCCCAGCACAGAGGTCGACCTCTGCGGTCATGCCACCCTTGCCTCGGCACACATTCTGTTTGAATTAGGTTTTTACGATCCGGATGAAACCATCTTCTTCCACACCAGGAGTGGTGTGATTACTGCTACCTTCGACCACGGTACGATTGAGCTCGATATGCCCCTGATCCAGCCTGTTCCCGCTGAGTCCACCCCACTACTCGAGGAAATCCTCGGGCAGGCACCCCTGGCAGTCGCCCACTCAGAAGACAAAGCGATCCTGCTGGCTGAGATTGCGGATCCGGCTGATATTGAATCTTTTGATCCTGACTTCAAGAAAATTGCCAGCCTCGAAGAAACCAATCTGGTCATCACAGCGCAGACTCCCGGCGGAAAGTACGATTTTATCTCGCGCTTCTTCTCTCCCGACACGGGCATTCCCGAAGATCCGGTGACCGGACTCGGTCATTGCATCCTGACGCCCTATTGGGCGCCCAAACTCAACAAAGATAAGTTAGTTGCCTACCAGGCATCTGCGCGCGGCGGCACCGTTTGGTGCCGATTGGGAAAAGACCGTGTCTATCTGGCTGGGAAGGCTGTAACCCTAATTTCTGGTGAGATTTTGCACCAATAATTATCCTTTCAATTAACCCTGACAGCCGGTTTTACCCTTCAAAGCAAGAACCGGCTGTTATAATTGCCAGCAACAAACACAGAGAGATCTGATCTATTTCCTTGTGCTTGATTGTTGTTAATCCAGAAATGGGAATGGAGCGAATTTATGGACCTTCTGAAGCAGCGCATCCTGACTGAGGGCAAGAATCTCGGTAAAGGTATCCTCAAAGTCGATCGTTTCATTAATCACCAGGTGGATCCCATCCTGATGGATGCCTGTGGAGCGGAGTTTGCCCGCCTTTTCGCTGGCACAACTGCCGTCAAGATCCTCACTGCGGAGATATCCGGCATCGCCCCTGCGCTCATGGCGGGGAAATATCTCAAATTGCCAGTGGTCTATGCCCGCAAGACCAAACCTGTCACTATGCCAAGCGAAGTCTACATCACCGTCGCACCCTCCCACACCAAAGGGCACAACACCGAGCTGATCGTTTCACCTGAATATCTGCTTCGCGATGAGGAAATCCTCATCATTGACGATTTCCTGGCATCCGGCGCTACCATCATCGGGCTGGTCCGCCTTGCGCAGACCGCTGGCGCAAAAGTGGTCGGCATCGGTACTCTGATCGAAAAAACCTTTGAAGGTGGACGGAATAAGTTGGCTTACCTGGGTGTACCGGTGCACTCGCTGGTCTCCATCAGCTCCATGGATGATGGGAAGATTATCTTTACCGACGAATTCGCAACCTAAGGGTCCCCCATGAGCGATCGTATCGTCATCCTGGACTTTGGATCCCAATACACCCAACTGATCGGCCGCCGAATTCGCGATATACACGTTTACTGCGAGCTGCTGCCCTGGCACGCAAATCAAGAGGAAGTACTCGACAGCCACACCAAGGGCATCATTCTCTCAGGCGGGCCCCAATCGATTTATGCGGAAAAAGCCCCCTACATCCAAGATTATGTCATTGATAGCGGCTTACCCATCCTTGGCATTTGCTACGGCATGCAAGCCCTGACCCACAAACTCGGCGGCAAGGTGATTCAAGGCACCGAACATGAATATGGATTGACCGAGCTGGATGTGCCTGCAGCTAACCCGCTGCTGCACCAGGGAAAGCAAATCGTCTGGATGTCGCACGGAGACCACGTCACGGAGCTGCCCCCAGGGTTCTCCTGCCTGGCGACCTCCCCCAACAGCCCTTTTGCCGCGATGATGGATGAGCCAAATCGACGCTTTGGTCTGCAATTCCACCCAGAGGTGCACCACACCCAGTACGGCGAGGAGATCTTACGCAATTTCGTGCTCAAGATCTGCGGTTGCCAGCCAGGCTGGACCTCGAGCTCCATCATCGAAGAAAGCGTTAAAGCGATCCGATTGCAGGTTGGAAATGGACATGTCCTCTCAGCGCTGAGTGGGGGCGTGGATTCAGCCGTCACCACCTCTCTCGTACAAAAAGCCATCGGCGATCGCGTGACCGCGGTGTTCATCAACACCGGTTTAATGCGCCAGGACGAACCAGAACAAATCGAAGCGGTTTTCCGCCCAATTCTCGGCGATCATCTCATTATGGTGGATGCCTCCGAGCGTTATTTCGCCAAACTGAAAGGCGTCACAGACCCGGAAGAAAAACGAAAAATCATCGGCGAGAGATTCATTCGCGAGTTTGAGGCGGTGGTGACGGGATTGGAAGACCACGAATTCCTCGCCCAGGGTACGATCTATCCGGACGTAATCGAATCAAAAGGCATCGGGGTCTCAGAAGCTCACCGCATCAAGTCGCATCACAACGTTGGCGGGTTGCCGAAAGACCTGAGGTTTAAGCTGGTTGAGCCGCTGCGCAGCCTTTTCAAGGATGAAGTCCGGGCAGTCGGAGAGGCGCTTGGGCTGCCGCCCGAGCTGGTTTGGCGCCAACCCTTCCCCGGACCCGGTTTGGCAGTCAGGGTACTTGGGGAGGTGACCCCGGAACGGATCAAGATCGTCCGCCATGCTGACGCCATCTTCAACGAAGAGCTAGCAAAAGCAGATTTAATTCATATGCACACCGACAAGGAAGGCAAGATAAGCGGCAGCTCTCAGGCTTTCGCGGTGCTGCTACCAGTGAGGTCGGTGGGCGTAATGGGCGACCAGCGCACCTATTCTGAGACCATCGCCCTGCGCGCAGTCACTTCCATCGATTTCATGACTGCCGATTGGGCGCGCCTGCCGCACGAGGTGCTCGCGAGGGTCTCCAACCGCATTGTGAACGAAGTTGTCGGTGTGAACCGTGTGGTTTACGACATCAGCTCCAAACCCCCTGCGACAATCGAGTGGGAATAAATTGATGTTCAAAGCATTCTCCCTGGCGCTGTGAGTCGCTTTGTCCACACTGAGATTCTCAAATCTATAGAATCTTTTAGAAAATGAGGCAGAATAGCGTGAAAATCACCATCAATAATCGGTACATGGCACTGCAGGGCCTTTACTGGATGTTATTCTGCGTATCTTCAGGCTTTATTTCTCTTTATCTTCAAGGTCGTGGATTATCCAACGGGGGTATTGGTACTGTTACCGCGATTTTTGGAATTTTGGCAGCCTTGCTGCAGCCTGTTCTGGGCGGGATCACCGATCGAAGCAACCGGCTTACCTGGCGTCATATGATTCTGATGCTGGCTGTACCCTACCTGATCATCTGCATCGTCATGCCATTCATACCCGGTGCCTGGGCAGGCGCGATCTTTATGGGTCTTTTGATCTTACTCGGGAATACCATGATGCCCTTCATCAACACAGCCCATTACGATTATAGCCAGGCAGGGGAGTCCATCAATTTTGGCATAGCCAGGGGGATTGGCTCCGGGCTGTATGCGCTGTTGGCCCTGGTGATCGGCTTTCTTACGGAGCATTATGGCATCGAAATGGTCCCGGTCTCCGGAATTTTGATTGCTTTGCTCTTCATTTTGGTGGTCTTCCGCATGCCACCATCCCAGGAACTTCTTGAGAAAGCGCCAAGAGAAAAGGGGCTGCAAAAAGGCTTTCTGCTTCGCTATCCGGCTTTTACCTTGATGCTGCTGGCAACCTTATTGATGCTGACAACGCATAATATTTTGAATACATATTTATTGCAGATCATCCAATCCCTGGGCGGGAACAGAAGTCAGCTTGGAATTGCGCTGGCCATCCAGGCAGTTGTAGAAGTGCCGGTGTTATTCGGGTTTTCGAGATTGCTCAAGCATTTTCGACCCAAAACTTTGATGCTCATCGCGGCAGTCGGTTTCGCGCTCAAAGCCCTGATGTATGCTGTGTCAGGCAGCGTCTCAATGATATATGTGATCCAATTCACCCAGATGCTGAGCTTTGCAATCTTTGCATCTGCCTCTGTCTATTACACTTCTGAGGTCATTGCTAAAGAGGATCAGGCAACCGGACAGGCTTATATGACCAGCATGATGACGGTAGGAACGGTATTGGGCAGCCTGAGTGGAGGATGGATGCTGGAATTGAGCGGCATGAAAGCGATGCTTTCAGTCAATGTCATCATCGCTCTGCTTGGTGTATGCTTTGCGTTCATGTCCGTCAGGAATATCAGCTTACGCCGCAAAGTTTAGTGCCATAAATGTGACCTCAGAGCTGACATTTCCATAACTGCCAGTTTTCGGTAGAACAAAACCCTCACCCCAACCACCCCAAACAGAAACGCGCCCCGAAGTGGGATTTACACAGCACTGAAGCGGTAGCCCCTCAGCCGCAAGGCATTTGTCACCACTGAAACAGAGCTCAAACTCATCGCAGCACTATCAATCATCGGGTTCAGCAGCGGTCCACCAAACAAAGGCGGCACGTCAATCGCAATCAGCGCTTTTGATCCTTGGGCATCTTCAACCAGGTAAATAATCTGCGCTGCTCAAGCAAAGATGAACCTGCCTATAATCGCCCTGATCACACGCGCGGTGCTGTGCAACATCCTGGTCTGCCTGGCAGTCTGGTGCACCTTCCCGCTTAAGTCCGAAACCGCCAAACTGATCATGATCTTTTGGTGCCTGTTCATTTTCCTCACCGGGGACTTCGAGCACAACGTCGCGAACATGACCCTGCTTTCCTCTGCCCTGCTTGGACTTTTTAAGGAAGGACTCAGCTTGGGTGGGTATTTCTACAACATTCTTCTCAGCACCCTCGGTAACCTGCTGGGAGGCATATGGGGAGTGGCACTGCCCTACTATCTGCTCTCGCGTGAGAAAGAGTAAAAGATCACAATTATTCAGATGTATAGTGATCGCATCCGCCTTGTTACCTTGTCTGTGTTATTATCAACCGCTGAAGGGTAAACCATGAACTCAAAAAAGATCATCTTCCTCGACATTGATGGCACACTAATTGACTATGCGCAAAAACTTCCCGATTCAACCAGGGAAGCGATCCACCTCGCGCAGGCACGCGGGCACAAACTTCTGATCTCAACGGGACGCAGCAAGCCCGCCATCTATCCCTGGTTGTTTGAGCTCAGATTTGATGGCATGATTACAGGAACAGGAGCCTACGCAGAATTTGGCGGAAAGGTTATTTTCGAAAGCGCCATCCCTGAAGCCCAAATCAGCCGCGTCTATACTTATTTTGAAGACCGAAAACTTGGTCTTTACGAAGAAAGTAACAGTGGACTCTATGGTAATCGCTACTTCCTGAGTGAAACTGCACGCTCTTTTGGAGTCTCCCAGGACGTAGCGGCAGAAAACTTATTGAGGACATTTCCCAGCCTGACTTTTGGCCATCCACATTACCATCTCGATGATAACAAGGTCAGTTTTGTCATGAATCCAGCCCTCAGTAAAGCCGAGTTGGAGAAGGAGTTTGGCGAGTATTTTCGTATTGGCACATGGAATATTTTCGGAAAAGGTCAGGGTTTTGGCGATTTCACTCAAAAGCACATTACCAAAGCTTCAGCCGTTGCGATTCTGCTCGACAAACTCGGCTTAAACCGTGAAGATACTTTTGCGTTTGGGGATTCGTTCAATGATATCGAAATTCTACAGTACTGTCAGACCGGTGTCGCAATGGGCAATGCACCGGATGAGCTCAAAGCTGTAGCCGACTACGTGACAAGTGATGTGACAGACGATGGCATTTTTAAGGCTTTCGAACATTTTGGCCTGATCTAAACACATTCATAACCCATTTCGCGCAACTGTTTTGATAGACTCAGGTAAAATTCATGCAGTAATCAACGCCTCTGGCGCTTTTTACTTTGACTGTGATATCAAACGTGCAAATTCTGAAGACTGCTTTTAGGACGAACAAACTTCCACTCAGGACCATTTTCTTGATCCTTTGCCTGGTTATTGGGCTGACAGTTCAGCCAATCATGCCCGCCAGAGGGCAGGAATCAAGCCAGAAAGTAGTCATCGAGGATCTCGACACGCGCGAATTTCCAAAATTGACACTGAAATTCAAGATCCCCGGCGGGCTGGAACAAAACACTTCTCTGGCTGCCAGCCAGGTGACTATCATTGAAAACGACAAGCAAATTGCCGTCGATTCACTCACCAGTGAGTATGTTGGTGTGCATTTTGGGCTCGTGATCAACCCCGAACGCACATTGGTGCTCACCTATCCCAGTGGTTACAGCAACTACGACCGCATGCTGGCTGCGATGCGCGAGCTTGGCTCGGACCTCACTCCTGTCACTGGGGATATCTACAGCCTGTTTATCAACCCGGATATCCATTACGATCAACTCGAAAACTACACCGAGTGGAAGAACGCCCTGGAAGGGTACAAGGAAAACCAGCGGCAGATGAACAGCTCTCTGCAAAGCCTTGAAGATGCAATCAGGATCCTCACTAGCAGCCCCGCAACCAAGGAAACTGTCCTGGTCTACATGACCCTGTACATCGAGCCAACTGAGATTCCTGCACTGACTGCCCTGATCAATCAAGCCGGCGAAGCCGGCATACCTGTGCATATCTGGATGACTGCCGCGTCGATCGTGATTGGGACAGCCTATCAAACCGACCTGCAGGCAATCTGCCAGACCTGGGGCGGAAGCCTGACCATCCTGAGCGGCAGTCAGCCCCCTCCCAACCCACGCGATTATCTGAAAGGCAAGGGGTATCGCTATACCGTCTCCTGGCAGTCCGAAATTCGCTCCGGCAGCACTCAGCAGATCAGCCTGCGCCTCTCACCCCCCGGAGGAGCAGTGTTGAATTCCGCTGTAAGTGATATCGCTCTGGAAGTTCTGCCGACAAGTCTGAGCTTCAATAATCTGCCAGAACAATTAACGGTGACCATTCGAAGCAATGATCTGATCGAACCAACAGAACTGCCCATCCAGGCATTGATTGAATTCCCGGATGGGTTTCCCCGCGAAGTGCTCAGCACCAGCCTTTACGCCAACGGCAGCCTGGTCCAGCAGCGGGAAGCAGCACCCTTTGGTGACTTTTTACTTGACCTCAGCAACTATCGGGACCAGAGCAAACTCAGCTTGCAGCTGACGCTCAAAGATGCTCTCGGTTTTGAAGCACGCAGTGAGATAAAGGACATCGAATTGATCTGGTCAGATTTGGCTGCAAACGAGTCAAAAACCCTGGTTAGTAATCCATGGCTCTGGCTGAGCCTTGGCTTAGCAGCTCTCGGCTTATTGGCGATTATCATCATACCAACCAGGCTGAAGAAACGAACAGCCAAAACGCCTTCCGCCAAGCCTGCAGCGCCAACCGCTCTCGTAGAACCGGAGAGTTTTGTGCCAATGAAGACTTTTGGCAGCCTTATCAAACTCGACCGCGACAATACCCCCTGTGCTGAGAAGCCGCTTTTGCTTGTTAAGGAAGTGACTCTCATAGGAAAAGATCCGCAATTGGCAAATTTGGTTCTCAACGATGAAGCGCTGGAGCCCCTGCACGCCGAAATTCATGTCTTTCCGGATGGTCGCACAAGGCTGACTGACTTTCATACCATTGCAGGCACCTATGTCAATTTTAAGGCAGTTGATACCAAGGGCCTCGAAATCCACCATGGGGATATCCTGCACTTTGGACGGCTTTCATACCGCTTCAACAGCCCAAACCGCGTGACCAGTCCAAAAATTGATTAGGAATGCTTTCCTGTCTTGAAGTTCTCGCGCTCAGAGGCGTCGAATTTCACCAACAAATTTCACCAGCTGTCAAGGCAATTTAGAAATGTCCTCCTGTTGGCAATTCAGAAATGTCCTATTCGGTTGATAAATTGTTCAGTACAGGTTTGGCATGTCTCTTTTTTCCATAGGTCCTCCAAGAAAGGTCATAAGCAGGCGGCAAAGGTTTTGGATCCTCTGATTTGGAAGAGACAATCGCAGCTTGCCTGGATCTTTTCTCCACAGAACGGTTGTATTTGCCAGACCTCCGTTTCGGCGTAGTGGCAGGCCCCCGTGCCTGCCATATGGACCAGACGAAAAGCGGTCAACCATACCAATTGGATATTTTTGGAAAAACCATTAGTCCCTGTCAAGGCGCTTTCGTGAAGGCGCTTTCTAACACACAAATTCACGAGGGTGTTTATTAATAGAAAATCAAAGAAGATTTCATCTTCATTCTCCTCATTCTATCTATTGAAATAAAATAATTACAATTGATTCGTAGTATGGGCGACACATGCTGTTAGGACAATGATAGTTTACAATTTGTGTAGGATGATTGTTTACACTTTTGTCAATCACATAGAATCTTCTGGATCATAATAGCAAGCGCATATATGCCATGAGAGCGGGTAACCACAGGGGGTTACCCCTACCTCCAGGGGTTAAGGAGGGGGCAGCTTTGTAGGGGCAGACCCCCGTGTCTGCCCTGGAATATGTAAACAATCACCCTGTATAATGTGTAAACAATCATACTTGTCTAAACAACATGCTTCGCCCCTACCTCCAAAAAATGATCGTTTCATAATGTTATTCAACACCCTCAATTTACCCGGCTTGAATTCGGAACTTTTTCATGTTAGAATGTTTTGTCTATGGAGGGATGGCCGAGCGGTTCAAGGCGCCTGTCTTGAAAACAGGTATAGGGAAACCTATCGTGGGTTCGAATCCCACTTCCTCCGCCAGGCTTAACAACCTAAAATTGGGGAGGTGCCAGAGTGGACGATCGGGGCCGCCTGCTAAGTGGTTGTCGGAGTAAAATCCGACCCAGGGTTCGAATCCCTGCCTCTCCGCCTGATAAAAAACCGCCAAATGGCGGTTTTTTTCTTACACCTTAAGTGCGTTAGTAATCACCAACGCGCGTGGTGATCTTCCGCCCAACCAACAGCCTGGTTGACCTGGACCACCTCACCACCTTCACTGATCGTTCCTTCAAAATGCCCAATCATTTGATGGACCTCTGAGCGGATGATCGCCATATCGGTTTTGGCGATACGTTCAAAAAACGGAGTAAAGGTCAAAGCCACGCGCGTGGTTTCCGCGGTCTGGATCTTCCAGGGTATCTTAAAATTCTGTGTCGAATAAGTAAAAATGACATCTTCACTGAGCTTGATCAAGCGTCCATCGATACACAGCGCGTTCTCAGTGGAGCCCGTGTTGTCCGTCCAACCTGCCCCAAAGTTGACCCCGAGGGTGCGCCCATCTGACAAGCGGGTTGAAAAGCTAGCCCAATTCCAAAAGCCTTGATAGGGCCAGACGCCGCGCCCAAAATCCAATGTAGCGAAACTGTTTTGGATATCAAATCCGATCTGGTTTCCATCCAAGACGACCTTGCCTTCAGTCGGTAAAGTGTTGTTCTTGGCAGTGAACTGGAACAACTTCTCGTTCCATGGCACCACCACATTCAAGCTCTCGTGGTTTTCCGGTTCAGTGATCTGAAACTCCGCCTGGAGCTTTTTTCCTCCAAAATCAGCGATTTCCACCAGCATTTGCACTCCGCCGATACCACTGCGCATACTGATCCGACAGCCTTTCCCGACGTAGCTTGCGTCGTCTGACACCTTATCACCGAGCACAATATCTTTGCCGAGGGGAGTGATGATGGTCTTTTCGATAAATTCACCGGTCTCAAAATCAAGGAAGTAAACAAAGGGTAAGCCGGCGTAATCCACATTGCTCAAAGTGACCGAGAACAGGTGGGTAGGGCTGGTGATGCACCAGTAGTTCCAGCGTTTTTTGCGCAAGGGATGCCCATAGAGCCGGCAGTTCTGCAAGGGTTGGCGCGACCAACCCACAGCCGTTGGGTTTAGCTTTCCATTTGGCAGACAAAGGTCGACAGGTTGAGTGAGTTCTTTTTCCTGGAGCATGCTATTTCCTTTCTGTTGGCAATGGAATTATAGCCCTTAGATGCCATGTTTTGATGGCTTTAGATCATTGCCCCCCATAAAAACTTGAATCCTAAAGAAAAAGCCACCTTACAGTGGCTTTCTGTTACTCTTCTTCTTTGGATCTGATCAGAATGATGGATTTGCCGGTCGGCTTTTTGATGTCGAAGTAAGGTTTTCTGGCGCGCACTAAAGTGGCGAGTTGTTTTGCGCCATAAGTGCGCGGATCGAAGCCTGGGTCAATACGCCGAAGGGCTGTGCCAACTTCAGAAAGCTTGCACCATCCGTCATCATCCGTGCCAACCATTTCAATTGCCTGGTTGATGTTATCGATCAGTTTGGCTTCCGTTTCAGAAAGTTTGGCAGTCGTCTGTTGGCGTGCAGCAAGTTTCTTCTTTTCGCGTTCGCGTTCGACCAAGTTTTCGGTGTAGATGAACACATCGCAGGCTGAGACGAACGCGCGAGGGGTCATCTGTTTGCCAATGCCGACCACCAACTTGCCGCTTTCACGGATGCGGGTGGCAAGGCGGGTGTAGTCACTATCACTCGAGACCAGGCAAAACCCGTCCACCAGGTTGTTATGCAGGATATCCATGGCATCAATGATCATGGCTGAGTCAGTCGAGTTCTTACCGACTGAGTAGGTAAACTGTTGGAAAGGTTGGAAGGCAAAGGAGTTGAGCGTATCTTTCCAGGACTTCATACTGGAGGAGGTCCAATCCCCATAGATGCGTCGAATGGTCGCATTCCCAAAACGCCCCGCCTCAATCACGATTTGCTCCATTAGAGCAGATTGGGCGTTATCGCCATCAATTAATATTGCGATCCGTTTTTCTTTCAGGTCGTTTGAAATTTCATTTTCGTTTGTCATACTAAAATTATAACTGTAAATTCCCCCCGCGAGTAAGTCTTAGCAACTGCATTCCTCCATCAGCTTTACCTGGTGCTTCTCATAATAATCCTGGTGATAATCCTCGGCAGGGTAAAACACGCCAGCTTCGCAAATTTCGGTTATGATTTTGCATTCGTACTCCCCCGAATTGTTCAGGAAGGCAATGACTTGCTCAGCGGTCTCCCGCTCTTCCTCATTGGCAACGAAGATCGCAGAGCGGTATTGAGAAGCAAAACTTCGGCTGTTGGACTGACACAAAGTGGGATCATGAAAACTGAAAAAAGCTTCCAACAGATCTTTGTAGGAAATTTTCTCGGTGTCGTATTCAAGTTGAACTGCTTCAGCATGTCCAGTCAGATCTCTGCAGACATCCCGGTAGCTTGGATTTTCTGTATGACCGCCTGTATAGCCGACCATTGTGTTTACCACACCCTGTACATGCTTAAATTTGGCTTCCATACCCCAAAAACAACCACCAGCGAAGATTGCTTGTTTGATCATGATTTTCGCTCCACGTATTTATTAAAAAAGCCATTGTATTAAGGCTTGTAATGAATATATCAATAAGAGATTAAAATTTCAACCGCATCCTTACACAGCAAAGAAACTGTTCCGTGTTAACCCAAACAATAGAATTATAATTTATCTCCAACACACGTTGAAGGTATTTTCTCTTATTCGATAGGATTGTAAGAATAAGATGGAAATGTATTAAATTTACTCAAACCGTTTTTAATTGCGGAAAGAAAGGACTATTGGCTAATTAGTGTCTACATTTCCAGAATGTCAGTGAATGGATCAAAGGTGGAAAAGTGCGTTCTTTAATTTAATATGGGCCCGGATGGATTCGCCTGTGCTGGGTTTCTTCCCTAGTAAACCTTCATCCAAGCGGATGGGTGCATAATTCCTATGGGGATACTTTTACCAATTTTTATTTTTTTTGTTGCGATCTAAATTCGCAATAAATAACATATCATGATCAAAATCCTTTTTATTATCCTCTCCCACATCCAAACCAAAAAAAGGTGAGTCGTATGTATTGAATAAAAAAAAGTCGCCTTGAATGCGATTACAAAATGGACAACAGTTTGCCCAATACTCAGATTTTATTATATTTGAATATCTCCACTGAATTGTTCGTGGTCTTGGTTCTTTCGTAGGCTCTGTAGTTGAAAAGCAAGGATGATCTGGCCAAGTAAAAACAAGAATTTGTTTTTTTACATTTCCAGCAATTGCTAATTCCAAACCTATAGAATGAAGTGGGTAAATCAATATTAGATTGCTTTGCCAATTCTTTAGCGCTTGAAATGTAATTTCTTAATTTCTCCTTACATTCCGTGCAAGTTATTGGATTGAATTTATCTAATAAGACATTGATCTCATTTGGATTTTCAACAAATTCATATCCATCAATTTCAATAAAAGGAATTGGCAATGATTCAGATTTTTCAAAATTTACTTCATGTGTTACTCTCACTTCAATTCCAGCTAATATTTCTTCAGAACCCAAAAGCGCAATATCAATAATTGATTAATTTGGCAACGGCACTTCTAGTTTAGCGCTTTGCACTTTGTCAGGAAGAGGTTGTTGAATTATAGAATGACATATTTGGCATTTACGATTAATTTTTGGTGCTTGAGCTAATCCATTTTTCCAATTAGAAACTAATTTTTGAAATAGCATTTTAGCAGTCTTATGTATTACAGTCTCTTGTGAACAAAAATCGCTAGCTTTATGAGCAAAATGGTGAATCTTAATATCCCCTTTTCTGACAATTACAGGCATATTACAGGCAAGACAATAGTAATCTGTTCCTCTGGTTGCATCGTCTATTTTTGTTAGTATTCCTAGATCATCAATTGCAAGGGGAATCTTAATACTACCCATTTCACCTCCAGTAGATTATTGCAGAATATTAAATAATCTCTTTCTACCTGCATTTACTAAATAAATTCTAGCCTTTTATAAGAGTGCTTATTGAAACCAAGCAGTAATTAAAGCAATTTCTGTTGGCCTACATTTTCATATATCTGTGCTTAAAGAGATACTGTAATTTTTCTAAGACTCTGTGCTTCAGCGATATATTTAAGAATCCTAAAGATTTAACTTCATTCTCCACATAAATTTCGGCATGGATATGCTGTATTTGGGATCAAGCATTTCACAACGTTGGCTCAGCTAAAAGCACTAAGTCAAAACTTAATGCATTCAAACATAAGTATTACTGATGGGATTTATGGAATGCTATCAAATACCGATAAAAAGAAATTATTATCCGATTTCAATCCAGGTCAAACTGAAATTCCCCCTGGTTTGGATCAAAAAATTGATGAAATACTTTCCCTTTTAAGACAAAATACCCCGAAAATATCGAGATAAATTGTCAGAGTGGAGCCATCTGAGGGTTAAAAAGTGGGACTGGAAGGTTTCGAGCCTTCAACAATGCGGATCCAGTCGTCTGTACTCAAAGAGTTGTGAAGGAGATATTTTCCACATCTCAATTACTGTTTCAATAACTTGTTCAGCAATGAACCGACTACTCTCATCATACCATTCACGCCTGTAACCAGACAATTTATTATTTGGTGGATCCCATCCTCTCATTAACATCAATTTGTTTTTACTATTACTTATTTCATCGATGAGAATATCCTGAGAATCCCAACAAATTCGACAAAACACCCCATCATCTGGTATTGCAGCACAAGAAACCAATAATTTACCAACCTTGTTTAATCTCACAACGTTTAATTCAGCGTATAGAATATAACTCAAATAGCCTTCAGATCTCAAACATATTAGCTCAGAGGTTAATTGTCTAATCTTGGATTCCGTTTGTTCCTCCACATCAGTCGTTGATTCATCTGAGGCAGATGTACCTGTGTTGTATTTTGGGGTTGGTTGAGCAAACCTCGGATTCTCAAGGAATCTTATAAGATATCGATATGCTTCATTAATTTCTTTTAGTTTTTCTGTTGCTCTAGCACGCAGTTTCTCAGAATTAGTAAATCTATCTGGATGCCATATTTGAACAAGTTCTCGATAAGAGTTTTTTATTTCATCAGCAGTTGCATTTTCAGGTAATTCTAATATTTTTAAACAACTGTCAATATCCATTATCTAATCTCCTAAATATCCACCTTCTACATTATACATTCATCTAGAAGAATTTTAGAAGAGTAAAAAATAAATATCTATAAACTTTTAAGGACTATTTCGACGAATTATTCATTATGGTAATTCAATTGTCCATGGGGTCATTGTGGGGGCGAAATAAAAGGGGCCCCCATTATCTAAAGGGATTGATGTAGATATAGTAATTGAGGGGGATCTTTTTGAAGATGAAAAAAATGATCCAAGTATACTTCCGGCAACATAATATGGAATAAGATTAACAACAAGAATTAGTACAAGTACGATCAAAATTATAGCAAGTAATATATTCGTAAGTCGTAATTGTTTCTCATGCATGATTAGATTCTCCCTGAAAATCTTAGCAATGGAATCAAAGTCTTTCAGCCTTTTTTGGCACGATTTAGCCTAAAAAAGTGTTAATTATGGGCCCGGAAGGATTCGAACCTTCAACCAAGCGGTTATGAGCCGCCTGCTCCGCCATTGAGCTACAGGCCCTTCAGGAATTAGATTTTACCATAAGGGCACCCACAGGAGTGTGTGCTTTTATTCTTCTTTTTACTTTTGCAGCTTCACCCAGGTGTCCACCAGGCCAATCGTGCGATTAAAGACGAGCTTACCCGGCAGGGTATAGACGCTATCCAGCGTAAAGTATCCATCACGTACAAACTGGTACGGCTCTCCGATTTTTGCGTTCGCCATGTCGGGCTCCAAGTAACCCCTCAGGACCTGAAGTGAGTCATGGTTGAAATGATCCAGGAATGTTTCGCCCTCAGGTAAATCTTCGGGGTGTTCATCAAGGAACATCTGATCGTAGAGCCGCACTTCCGCCTCAATGGCGTGCGCTGCTGAAAGCCAATGGATGGTGCCCTTCACCTTGCGCCCATCCGGCGCGCTGCCGCCCTGGGTTTCAGGATCATAAGTGCAGTGGATTTCAATCACATTACCCTCTTCATCCTTCACCACATCCGTACAGGTGACATAGTAGGCGTTCATCAGGCGCACTTCCTTACCCGGAGAAAGGCGGTGATATTTGGGCGGCGGCACCTCCGCAAAGTCCTCGCGTTCGATCCAAAGCTCGCGCCCAAATGGCACCTGGCGGGATCCACCAGCTTCAGGATTCTGCGGGAAGTCCGGGACATCAAAATATTCCACCTGTCCTTGAGGGTAATTCGTTAGCACGACTTTCAGCGGCTGCACCACAGCCATACGCCGTTTGGCAGTCTGGTTTAGTTGATCGCGGACGATATGCTCCAGCAGTTCCACCTCGACGAAACTGTCCGACTTAGCCACGCCGATGGTATCGATGAACTCACGGATTGCTTTGGCAGGGTAGCCTCGACGGCGCATGGCAGCGAGCGTGGGCATGCGGGGATCCGTCCATCCGTCGACCAAACCCTCCTCCACCAATTGGCGCAATTTGCGCTTGCTCATGACAGTATGGGTCAGGTTCAGGCGGGCAAACTCGATCTGCTGCGGATGGAAAATGCCAAGCTGATCCAGGAACCAATCATATAACGGGCGATGATTCTCGTATTCCAGCGAGCACATGGAGTGGGTGATTCTCTCCAGCGAGTCTGACTGCCCGTGCGCAAAATCATACATCGGGTAGATGCACCAGGCATCACCAGTGCGGTGGTGAGTAGCGTGCAGAATGCGATACATAACCGGGTCGCGCATGTTGATGTTTGGCGAAGCCATGTCGATCTTGGCGCGCAAAGTCTTACTGCCATCCGGGAACTCCCCTGCCCGCATGCGCTTGAACAAATCGAGGTTTTCCTCGATGGGTCGGTCGCGCCAGGGGCTGTTCTTGCCGGGCTTGGTGAGGGTCCCGCGGTATTCGCGCATCTCATCTGGGCTGAGCTCATCCACATAAGCCAAACCTTTCTCGATTAGTTGGATCGCCATCCCGTACAAGGGTTCAAAGTAATCTGAGGCATAGTATTCGCGGTCGCCCCAATCAAATCCCAACCAATGAATGTCTTCTTTGATGGCATCGACGTATTCCACGTCTTCTTTAACCGGGTTGGTATCGTCGTAGCGCAGGTTAGTCAGGCCGCCGTAGTCTTCAGCGATGCCAAAGTTGATGCAGATGGCTTTTGCGTGACCAATATGCAGATAGCCGTTGGGTTCGGGTGGAAAACGGGTGTGCACCCGCCCGCCAAATCGACCGGTGCGATTGTGTTCATCAATAATTTCACGAATGAAATTGGTTTTAGTCGGATTTTCTTCTGTCATGGTAAGGCTCCTCAATAGCGTTAGAAAATTATACCTTAGGGGTGGGAGAAAAGAGCACATTGGTGCGGGAACAATGGTGGGGGGAAAGCTTCGCTTGTGGCTGGAGCAAGCCCCAGCCGTACGGAGGGGCTTTAGTCCCTCCGCCATATGCTTCGGGAGATTAATTTTATGGCTGGTTTACCAGAATGGGTATTTTATTGTAGGGAACGGCCTTGTGCCGTTCCGTTTGGACATTCCATTTGGACATGTTGCGGAAGGGGTCAAGCCCCTTCCCTACGAGAGGGACTTATCAAAAAAGAGCCTTGCCTGAAGGCAAAGCTCTCTCTCATAATCAGGTATTAAGCTCGCAGGAACTCCCGCACACTTGGCAATTGACCCTTGCTACCGAGGTACTCATTCTTGGCTGCAATGAATTTCGCGTACTCAGCCATGAATATCTTGCCGGGGTCACGCAGGTCAAACTTTTCGGGATGCTGCTGGAAGAACTCGCGATGGACGCGCGTCCAAACCAGGCGCCCGTCCGTATCGATATTGATCTTGGTGACACCAAGTTCGGCTGCGCGCCTGAATTGGGTAGCATCCACACCTTTTGCGCCAGCAAGATTTCCACCGGCGGCATTGATGCGCCGCACTTCTTCCTCTGGTACGGAACTGGAGCCGTGCATTACCAGCGGGAAGCCGGGCAGACGCTGCTGAATCTGCTCCAGCACATCAAAATGCAGTGACTGCGAGCCAGAGAACTTGAACGCGCCGTGGCTGGTGCCGATGGCAACTGCCAGGGAATCACAACCGGTGCGTTCCACAAAGTCGCGAGCCTGTTCCGGATTAGTCAGTTTAGCTTCGGATTCACTGACAGAGACATGCTCTTCAACACCACCGAGCATACCCAATTCTGCTTCGACCACAATCCCCTTGGCATGGGCTGCTTCAACCACACGGCGGGTGATGGCAATATTTTCTTCATAAGGAAAGCTGCTGGCGTCGATCATAACCGAGCTGTAAAAACCGGACTCAATGCAGTCATAACAGGTGGCTTCATCGCCGTGGTCCAGGTGAACCGCAAAGATGGCTTCAGGATAGATTTCATCAGCGGCGCGAATCAAAGCCTCAAGGAATCTCTTATCAGTATAGCTGCGAGCGCCCTTGCTGATCTGAATGATAAAAGGCGCCTGCGAGTCGAGGTTGCCTCGGAACAAGCCAACAATTTGTTCGAGATTGTTAATGTTATAGGCACCAATGGCATACTTACCATAAGCATGCTCAAATAGTTTCTTTGTCGTGACGATCATGATAACTCCTTATAGGACTTTTTATTTATTTGATTATACCCTCTTGACGTGGGACTCTCAAATGTTTTGTTAAATGTAAGCTCTACACCCGCGGAAAACGAAAGATCGATGCTTTTATTCCAAGGCAGCCTGATAAATCTGGCGTAAACTCTCTGCGTAAGCTTGTGGGTCATGCTCAACCCGGATGCGCTCCAGGGCTGCCTGCCCTTTCAGGGCAATAACAGAAGGGTCAGCCACGATTGACCTGATGGCGCTTTCCAGTCCAGACTGAATGCTCTGGCTGAGTTTTTGGCGATCTTCATCTGTTGCATAGATCGCTTCACCAAGCTCATCTTTAGGCACTTTGATCAACCAACCAACGTGATTATTGTTGATCTCAGGCAGGGCGCGCACGTCGGTAGTGATGACCGGGCAGCCAGAAGCTTGCGCCTCCAACACGGATAGCCCATAAGTATCCGCCCAGGTTGGAAGCAATCCCACATCCGCGTTCTTAAGTAATTCAAGCACCTCGTTATTTGGGAGTTCCTGGTAGTATTCCAACCAATGAGGTTTTTCGGCAATGATCTGCCGCGCCCAATTTATATCCGCTTCCGTTTCATGAGCGGCATAAGGCTCGACGCGCAGAGAACTGACCACTACCAGTCGGATGGGCATGCCCTCCTCGCCCGCGAGTCTTTGAAAAGCCCTGAAGAGTTCGCGCCCTCCTTTGCGGAAAAAGGCTGCCCCCACTAAAACAAAGCGAAGTGGATGCTCATGATCATATTCTCTGGGAGTGATACGTTCCACCAGCAGTTCTTGGGCGGGATGAAGCACACGTAGTTTTGCCAGTATGGGTTCGCTGTATTCACTTGAAATTTCGCTCAGGAACTTCCTCTGAAAGTTCGCAGCATTTTCCGACCAGGCAATAATTTGTTTGCAGGCAGGACTGCGTAAGGCGTCCAACCCTTTTAGTATCAGTCGGTTTGGCTCCAAATTCTGCCAATGGGTTTCTTTTGCCTGGTTCAACACCGCGCTAAAACGCGGCAAAATGGTCTCGAAATGGGAAACCCAGGGGGTTTTTCCGTAGCTGACTCCGTTGGAAAAGTGAAGCAAATCGACTTTGTTAAGGTCAAAATCCTCAAATTGATTGTTCAAGTCAAAAGTCAGGAAAAATGGTTTACCAATTACCTGATTCAGCTTAAGCGCCAACGCCCTCCGGTAAGAGAAAAGATCCTTTACTGGTACGTAAACCGCTTCAGGAAGCCGATTAACAATGATCCGGAGGTTGGTATAGAAGTTCATGCGGTATGCAAGAACCCCAATCCTGAATTTTTGCATTAATCTCTCCTCAGTTAACCGCAGCTGACCCCTCAACTGAATTTGCTTTCAGAGTTTCGGGCTTCCAGAACAACATCATCACGATAGCAATCGTCGCCATGCCAGCCCCAAAGAAGAAGGGGGCGGAAGCCCCAAACCCCTGCCAACTTCCAGCTCCACTCCAGAGTAAACCCGCTATCAACGAAGCCGGAAAATCAAGAATGCCAAGGACTGCATTATATGTCCCAAAGGCGGTTCCCCGCAGTTCCATTGGCACCAAATCTGAGAGCATCGCCTTGGCGGTGCCATATGCCATGCCGTAATACAAACCATAAGCAACATAAAGCAGCCAGATGTGAGTTACATTTTGGGCCAGAGCAAAGCCGAGGTAAATCAGCGCGTACATCGTCCAGCCACCGATAATCAGCTTTTTACGGCCGATCTTATCTGAGAGCATACCTGCAGGGGTGGAGACCAGGGTATAGACAAGATTAAAAACCGCCAGCATAATCAGGATGTGCAAGGTGCTCATGCCGCGCTCCTGCGCACGCAGCACCAGGAAAGCATCAGAGGAGTTCCCCAAGTCAAAGATGCCCACAATGATCATGAAAAGCACAAAGTTTTTTCCGAGCCCTTTGAAACTGATTTTTGGTGCCTTAGCTTCGCCTTCCGGCTTCTTCTCTGTGGTCATCACAGCCAGTGAAATTACAGCCAAAATAGCAGGAATGATGCTGATCAGCACAATCGTACGGAAAGTATTTTCCTGCAAGGTTGAACCAGCAGCCTGGAGTTTCCAGACCACAAAGGCTGCAATCAGGATGCCAAGCGTGGCGCCAGCGGTATCAGCAGCGCGGTGTAAGCCAAAAGCTATCCCGCGCTGTTCAGGCTTGACGGTATCAGCAACCAACGCATCCCGAGGGGCAGTGCGCACACCCTTGCCCACGCGGTCTGCCCAGCGGATGATTCCGACTGCTTCCCAACTGGATGCAATGTAGAAGAAAGGTTTAGCCAGAGCAGATATGCCATAGCCAATGACAGCCAGCCATTTACGGCTGCGGAGTTTATCGGAAAGCCAGCCTGAAAACACTTTAAGTACACTCGAAGTCGCCTCCGCCACGCCTTCGATGATACCAATAATATTTGTCTTTACGCCCAAAACAGACGAAAGAAACAGTGGAAGGATGTTCAGGACCATCTCACTGGAGATGTCCATTAGGAAACTTGTCAGACTGACTGCCCAAATATTTGGGGGGAGCTCGCGTAAAGGATTCTTTTTCTGTCGATCCATAATAGTCTTCTTTCTGAAGCAGGATTATAGTCTTATTGTCTTTATCTTGCCAAAAATATGAACAAAATATGGATAAAAAGCGTGCCTGTTTTATGAATCTGCATCATCATGGAAGTTCGTGGGTCGAAAGATGCGCCCGATTAATAGGGTGAATTGACCCTCCTTTTATTAATCGTCCATTGGTTTAAGCTTATGGGAGTCTTTAGTTCCTCCCTTTAATCTGTCATCGCGAGCCTCTTTTGCGCCTGCGCCCGCAAAGCGCAGATTTTGGTGCAACGTTCAGCGGACCCCTAGCCAAAACGACCGGTAATATAATCCTCAGTGCGGCGATCGCTGGGGCTTGTAAAGATTTTCTTCGTCTCATCGAACTCAACCAACTGCCCGGTGCGGGTTTCATCAGTATAGAAAAATGCGGTAAAATCTGCAACGCGTCCCGCCTGCTGCATGTTGTGGGTAACGATGACAATAGTGTAATTAGCCGATAACCCGTGAATAAGATCTTCGATCTTGAGCGTAGCAATTGGATCCAGCGATGCTGCCGGTTCATCCATCAGGATAACGGTCGGTTCGACAGCCAGTGCGCGCGCGATACACATGCGCTGCTGTTGACCGCCCGAAAGGTCCAAACCTGACTTGCCGAGATTATCCTTGACTTCGTCCCAAAGCGCCGCAGATCGCAAACTTCGCTCGACGATCTCTTCAAGTTTGTGACGGTCCTTCAAACCCGTCACACGCGGTCCGTAAGCTATGTTCTCGAAAATCGATTTTGGGAATGGGTTTGGTTTCTGAAAGACCATGCCGACGTTCTGGCGAAGAGCCACGGGATCAACCTTGAAGATATCTTCTCCATCAATCAAGACCGACCCTTCCGTGCGAACGCCAGGAATTAGATCATTCATGCGGTTGAAGCTGCGCAAGAAGGTGCTTTTTCCGCAGCCGGAAGGACCGATCAACGCTGTGACTTTGTTTTTCGGGATTTTGATACTGATATTTTTCAGAGCACGAAATTTACCGTAGTACAGACTGTAGTTAATGGTTTCAAGTTTCGTATTGTTCATCGTACTTTCCGAACTCCCGCTGTGAGTTTTCGAGAAACAAAGTCAATAAGTAAATTGATCAGGATGATCATCACTACCAGGATTGCGCCGGTGCCCATTGCTTTGTCAAACGCGCGTGTGTCCATCGCAAGATAATAAAGATGCAGTGCCAGCGTGCGACCACTGTCCATGATGGAAGTTGGCATATGATAACTGCCACCAAGAGTAACGTAAAAAATGGCTGTTTCGCTGATGACTCGCCCAACACTGAGTATGATACCAGTAATGATCCCGGGGGTACTTGCCGGAAGCACAACTCTGTAAAGCGTCTGCCATTTGGTGGCGCCAAGAGCCAGGCTGCCTCTGCGGTAGTCATCAGGTACTGCCAGAAGGGCTTCTTCGGTGGTGCGGATGATCGTGGGCATCACCAGGCAAGCCCCTGCCAGTGCGGCTGAGAGCAGTGAAAAGCCAAATTTCAGCGTAGAAACGAACAAGGCATATCCAAACAAGCCAAAAATAATGGATGGAATGCCAGCCAAGGTCTCCACAGCGAAATTAGCCACACTAATCATTGCTTGAAGAGTTTTTGATCCAAGGCTCTGCTCGCCGGCATATTCGATCAGGAATATTGCTGCGCCAATACCAAGAGGGGTGGCGATGAGCAGGGTTAAACCAACAAGATAAAAGGTAGTGCCAATGGTGGTAGAGATTCCGCCTTCGCCCGATAGACCCCCTTTAGGAGGCGTGGTCAAAAACTCCCAATTGATCGCCATTCCGCCTTCCAGCAGGACGTAGCCTACGACCAGAATGAGAATGGAAACGGTTATCAAGCCAAATAGCCACATCCAGGCAACCCAAAAACTTTGCCTTCTCTGCTCTTTTTTAAGATTTTGTGCCTGTGCCTTATGGATCAAGGCGATCTCAGATGAGCGTTCGTCCACCTTGCCGCCTCCTAATTTGCTTTCTCAACATATTTTTGAGAGCGGATGATCCAGCGAGCGCTGGCATTCACAACAATGATCAATCCAAACAGCACCACACCAGTTGCGAACAGAGCGCTTTCATGGATGCCTGTGGCATAATTGATTTCAACAGCTATGTTCCCTGTCAGCGTGCGGGCTTGCGAAAGGAAAAAAGTCAGCGGATTGCTCGAGAGAGGTCTGGGCATGATAGCTGAGTTGCCGATGACCATGATCATTGCCATCGTCTCACCCAAAGCCCGCCCCACTCCCAGGATCACCCCAGCAATAATGCCAGACTTTCCGGCAGGCAGAATGACCCTGGTGATTGTCTGCCACTTGGTGGCACCCAAAGCCAGGGAGCCATGGCGGTAATTCTCAGGCACAGCACGGATGGCATCTTCAGCTATGCTGGCAATGGTGGGTAAAATCATGACTGCCAAAACAATTGAAGCCGCCAGCAAACCATAACCCGAGTTGCCGGGAACATCAATGTTCCGTATCAAGGGCACCAGGATCACCATACCAAACAAGCCATATACCACCGATGGGATGCCTGCCAGGAGTTGCACAGCAGGACGAACCACAGCCTGTACCCCCTCCGGGGCGATTTCAGCTAAAAAAATCGCACAGCCCAACGCCAGCGGCACTCCCAGTAGGATTGCCCCGAACGTCACAGATAGGGACCCGGCAATCATTGCCAGAATGCCATATTGGTCGATTCCTGGCCGCCAGACGGTCTTAAAAAGCATTTCACTAACCCCTATTTCCGTCCATGCTTCGATGCTTTCACGGAAAATAAAAAACCCAATCGCCAGAACAATAATGATTGAGATAATAGCACTCGCAAACAAAATATACTTTACGACTTTATCAGCAAGCATACGACCAGACATAGGGCTATTTTGCTTTCCAAGCTCTTTCTTACCTGTATGGGCGTCTCTGTAAGCTTGCAGAGACGCCCATTTATTATAAATGTTACTGTTCCCAGTCACCGGTTTACTTTACAGAAATGTAGCCATCGTCAACGACGATTTTCTGACCAGCTTCACTCAGAATGAAATCCAGGAATGCTTTCACTGTGCCGGTAGGCTCGCCATTGGTCAGCATGTTGAGAGGACGCACAATCGGGTAGGTGCCATTAACAGCGTTAGCTTCAGTGGGAGCGACACCATTGATGCTGATCGTCTTGACTGTGTTATCGAGGTACCCGAAGGACAAATAACCAATGGAATTAGGTGTGGTGGCAACAGTCGTGCGTACCGAGCCATTGGATGGCTGTAAGATGGAGGATGCTGCGATCAAAGCGTCTTCACCCATTACCATTTCCTCAAATGCGGCTCGTGTGCCAGAACCTTCTTCACGAGAAACAAGGATAATGCTTTGATCTTCTCCGCCAACATCTTTCCAATTAGTGATCTTGCCGCTGAAAATATCGCGCACCTGGTCGATGGTCAGATCACTGACAGGTGTGTCAGGGTGAGTAACGATTGCGATACCATCACGGGCGATGACAAAGACTTTCAGATTGGGGAATTCAGTCAATTCCGAATCTTTGATCTCACGGGATGCCATGCCGATATCAGCAGTGCCTTCAGCAGCAGCCTTGACGCCCACACTCGAACCGCCGCCCTGCACATCAATGCGTACACCAGCGTTTTCGGTCATGAAGGCTTCTGCCAATTTTTCAGCCAGAGGTTGAACGGTCGTTGATCCAGAAACAGAGATTGTAGAAGTTTCTGCTGTCGGCTCTGTGGTCGGAGCACCGGGCGTACTGGTGCTACTACAAGCAGCAATCAGCGCTGTGACCAAAAGAAGTGAAACTACCAACAAAATGCTTTTCTTAATGTTTTTCATTCAAAATTCTCCTCACATCTATTTTTTAATGCCCAGTAATGTTAACGGGTGAAGGTTAATTGCAGCTTAAGAATAAATTAAGACCTATTTAGGGTCTTGCTATTAATCAAAATTCTGACCAGCGTTTGGCGTGTTAGAATCGTGTTTGATGGATATTGCACGTGTTTTCAAGCGGTTTTCCTGGAGTGTATTGGTCGTAATGCTCTCTGGCTGCAATCTGCTTGCGCCTGCGCCAAAGATCACTCCACTGGTCACTGATCTACCGACTACCCCCACGTTAAATCCCGAACAAGCACTCACCAAAGCCGCTCAACAAGCCACCCCCACTCCGTTGCCAAGCCCCACGCCCTGGCAAGTCGTTACCCCCACCTCTACCCTGCGGTCCATTCC
>JAXGPH010000012.1:0-43286 GCA_040767065.1 Anaerolineaceae bacterium
CTCCTATGTCAAAGCAAAATAAGCAGCGTCTGAACCTGATCATCCGTTGGGGAGGCACACTTCTCTCCGTTGGGATCATGTTCTATCTCCTCAGTCGGGTCGGCTGGGGAGAAGCCTGGCAGACCATGCGCCAGTTGACTGCCTGGCGCATTTTCCTCGTTTTGGTGCTTGTCTTTGTTTCACGATTCGCTACGTTTGGTCGGTGGCATATGCTGCTTAAGGATCAGACCCCTACGCTGAGTATGACGGATACCCTCAAGCTCACTTTTGCGGGACTTTTTGCCTCAAATGTTTTGCCAACAACGATTGGCGGAGACGTGCTGCGGCTTGCTGGCGCGGTGCGGCTTGGGCTGCGCACCAGCCTGGCTGCGGCTTCGCTGGTGGTGGATCGCTTGGTCGGCATGACGGGCATGGCGCTGATGGTGCCTTTTTCGCTGCCGGGTCTTAGCGCTTATCTGCATTCACGCAGCCTGTCCTCTCCGGCTGGAAGCATGACACTGCCGATAGTCACTCGGCTCAAAAAGGGGATCAGAAAGGTTTTTGAAAACCTGCGATTCTGGTCCAAACATCCGCTCATACTTATCAAGGCATTGGGGTTTACACTGATCCACCAGGCAGCTATCTACCTGATCATCCGCATCCTGATCGAAGGGATGGGCGAGACGCTCAGCTTCTGGCAGATTGCCGGCATCTGGAGCCTGACCTATTTCATCACCCTTCTGCCCATCTCAATTAATGGCTTGGGATTGCAGGAAGTTACCATCACCAACCTCTACACATTGCTTGGAGGTCTTTCCCCTGCCACGAGCATCGCTCTGGCGCTTATTCTGCGTCTGGTTTGGCTGGTTGGCAGCCTGCCAGGAGCCTTTTTTATCGGCGAAGTGCTGGCTGGAAAGTCTCCTGCCGAGGTGGAAGAGTCGCTCCCAGAGGAAGCACTATGAATCCGGAAGAAACGCAAAAATTCGTACGTCATTGGCTGTTGCTGCTTGGTGCTGCTTGTGTTTGGTTTTTGTGGGATAGCCGCTACGTGCGCAATATCTGGTTTATGGCTATGGCAGGCATGGCGCTGGTTTGTGCCATCCTGTTTTTCTTGACCTGGAAACTTAAACAAGGTTTTGTGGAAAAGATACCATCTCCAAAGAGTGAAAACGGAATCTGGATTGCTTTTTCACTGGTTGCTCTGGCGGTGACCGTACTTTTCTTTAATCTGAAATTCCACCTCTTTAGCTACGGCAGTGGTAGATTTGCTTTTGCAGTTGGGTTTTCAGGGATCTTTGCCTTGCTCTTATCGCGAAAATCAGAACCCTCACCCTACATTGCCTTTGCCAAATGCCTGCTGCTGTTTGGAGTGCTGTACCGTGTGGCTGCCTTTGTGCCGGAGATACAAAGCGGGCCTTTCGCGTTGGGCTGGTCGGAAGGCAGTCGCTTCTACAATGCCTCTCTCTTCGCTTCTGAGAGCATATACGGTTCCAGACTTCCTCTGCCTGTGCTGCATCCAAGCCGCTACCTGATGCAGGCACTACCGTTCTTCGTTGGTATTCGCTCCATCCTCTTCCACCGCATTTGGCAGGTGGTACTATGGCTCGGAATGACCCTGTGGGGCAGCTGGCTCATGGCGAAACGCTTCAGCCATTCCAAAAAAGTTTCACTTCCATGGTTGACCGCTTTGCTCTTCCTTTTCTTTTTCCAGGGTGCGGTCTATTACCACCTGATGGTTTGCGTGGTGCTGGTTTTGCTGGGCTACAACAAAGAAAAACCTCTGCGGACGCTGATCTTCGTGCTGCTCGCCTCTGTGTGGGCGGGCATCAGCCGGGTGAACTGGATGCCAGTGCCTGGATTGTTGGCAGTCGCGCTTTACCTGCTTGATACGCCATTCGACGGCAAAAAATGGGTCAAATACCTGGTTTGGCCGATCGTTTGGGTAATTGGTGGATTTGCGTTGGCTTATCTTGCCAAGCAGGGTTACATCGCCATATCCAATGAAGATCCTGCGCTTTTTGATTCGGCCTTTTCTTCCGCGCTGCTCTGGCGCAGGCTGTGGCCCAACGCCACTTTCTTCCTCGGCATCGTGCCCGCGATTCTGCTGGTAATGCTGCCTGGAGCGGCGTTGATTTGGTTGAAATTCCGTGATAAGAGCCTGCCAGCGCTTCACTGGCTGCAGTGGCTGGGATTGGCAGGTATTCTTGGAGTCTTCTTTGCCGGTGGGTTGGTGGTAAGCGTCAAAATCGGCGGTGGCGGCGACCTCCATAATCTGGACGGCTTCCTGGTGTTTTGGGCTCTGATCGTGGGCAGTATCCTGGCGATGAGCTCGCGGAACCAGGAAACTGGTGTTTCTGTTCCAGAAAATCAGCCCTGGCGGTTCTGGCTGGCAGTGGCGGTAATTGTCCCGGTTTTCTTTGCCTTTATGCGCTCCGGATCCTGGTCTTTTGGGGCTGCCCAGTCCCAGGGCACCGAGCTAAGTGACCTCAAACGTGCCATAGCTGTGCTTCAGGAAAATGGCGGTGATGTGCTGTTCATCTCAGAACGCCAATTACTCACCTTTGGTGAGCTTGACCTGCCAATTGTGCCCGAATATGAAAAAGTCTTTCTGATGGAAATGGCAATGGCCAACAACGAGGATTATCTGAGTGGCTTTCGCGAAAAGCTGGAAGACCATGCTTACGCAGCAATCATCAGTGATCCGCTTTCAACCAACATCCAGGGCAGCGATCGCGGTTTTGCTGATGAGAATAACGCCTGGGTAGAGCAAGTGGCGCTGCCAATGTTGGCAGAGTATGAAGGCGTGCTCTCCTGGCGTCATGGCGAAATCAACCTGCTTGTGCCGCAGGGTGAAACAGAATTGATCCAGCAATTATTGGAATCTCAGCTACCTGGTCATTAATCAGTCCTATCCAAATCGATGACCTCGCGAATGGCGTAGGTCTTCTTGTTTTGTGATTCGTAGTACGTGCGCATGACAAGCTCGGCGATCAGCCCCAGCAGCAATGCCAGGAAGCCCAAAATAAACATCATCACGCTGATCTGGAACCAGGGCGAACCCAGGACTGGCACGGCAGACACAATCCGCCGGATTGCGAGCCAGAGGAAGAGCGCAAAACTGATCCCCATCAGCCCCAAACCGACCCCACCGAAGAGATAGATTGGTTTTTGCGAAAATTTCATCAAGAACTGCACGGTGAAGAGGTCTAATATGACCTTGATAGTGCGTTCCAACCCATAATTTGCTTTGCCGTATTTCCGCGGATGGTGATGCACTACCACCTCACTGATCTTTCCGCCGGCTTCCTTGGCGTAGATCGGGATAAAGCGGTGCATCTCGCCATAAAGGTTGATGGATTCCAAAATTTCGCGCCGATATGCTTTTAGCGTGCAGCCGTAGTCGTGCAAATGGACGCCAGTGCTGGAAGAGATCAATTTGTTTGCCAGATGAGAAGGGAGGGTGCGGGTTAGTTGGTTGTCCTGGCGATCTTTGCGCCAACCGCTAACCACATCGAAGCCCTTGTCCAGCTCTTCGAGCAGCAACGGAATGTCTGCCGGATCATTTTGCAGGTCGGCATCCATCAGGATCACCACGTCTCCATCGGACTCGTTGATGCCGGCGCTGATGGCAGAAGTTTGACCGTAGTTGCGGCGGAAGGCCACCATCCTGACCCGGTCAGGTGCTTGTGCATGCAGTTGGCGAATGACTTCAACGCTCGCGTCGCGGCTTCCGTCATCCACAAAAGTTACATCCCAGTCCATTTCCAATAGTTGCATGGCTGCCACAATCTGGTCAAACAGCTGGGGCAGGTTCTTTTCTTCGTTATAGACGGGCACGACAATCGAGAGTTTCATAGTTACTCCAAGTGTGATAATTACAGGGCTGATTATAATGCCTGGGAGGGCTGCGCGAGAAAGTCGGGTATAATTTTTGCAATGAATACGAAGAGCGACGAAAGCGTCCTGGGAGGACACAAACAACCCGAAGATCCGGTTGATTTGGCTTTGCGGCCATCTGCCCTGGATGAACTAATCGGGCAGGACCTGGTCAAAGAAAATCTGCGAATTCAGATCCAGGCAGCCAAGCAGCGCGAAGAAGCTCTGGAACATGTGCTTTTCCACGGGCCTCCCGGATTGGGCAAGACTACCCTGGCGCACATCCTCGCGACTGAAATGGGAGTCAACATCAAAGTCACCTCTGGTCCAGCCATTGAGCGGGCAGGCGACCTGGCGGCAATTTTAACCAATCTGCGCGCTGGCGACATTTTGTTCATCGATGAAGTGCATCGTTTGGGGCGGATGGTGGAGGAGATCCTTTACCCCGCCATGGAAGACTATGCCCTGGATATCATCATCGGCAAGGGACCAGCCGCTCGTTCAGTGCGGCTGAAGCTGCCGCGTTTCACAGTGGTCGGTGCAACCACCCGTCTGGCACTGCTCAGCGCCCCCCTCAGGGCACGTTTTGGCGCAGTCTATCGCCTCGATTACTACGATTCCAAAGCCCTCGCGGACATTGTACGGCGGGGAGCTCACTTATTAAACGTTCCCTGCGACGAGGATGGAATCCTCGAAATTGCCCAACGGGCACGCGGCACACCCCGCATTGCTCTGCGCATGCTGCGCCGGGTACGCGACTACGCCGAAGTTAAAGCCGGTGGTCATATTACAGCACAGGTAGCTGAAGCCGGCTTGAGCATGATGAACATTGATGGAATCGGCTTGGATGAAATGGACCGCCGAATACTTTTAACCATTATCGAAAAATACAACGGCGGACCGGTTGGTCTGAACACCATCTCCGCTTCTGTCAGCGAGGAACCCGACACCATTATGGATGTCGTTGAGCCCTATTTGCTGCAGCTCGGCTTTATAGACCGGACTGCCCAAGGGCGCGTGGCGACCAAAGCCGCGTATGACCACCTGGGGATAACTTTTGTGCCCTCTGCTGCCCAGCCTGATCTGTTTAACAGTGCTGCCTGAGCCTCTCTCATGAAAACTGAAGATTTTGCCTACGATCTGCCTGCAGAATTTATCGCCCAGACTCCGACTGAGCCGCGCGACCACTCGCGCCTGATGGTACTTGAGCGCGAAACTGGACGAATCGATCATCACCGCTTTTTTGAGATTGGCAAATTCCTGCGACCGGGCGATCTGCTGGTTGTGAATGAAACACGCGTTTTTCCCGCGAGATTTTATGGCTCCAAACTGCCAGGGGGCGGCAAGGTGGAACTTTTACTGCTTAAGAAGTTTGATGATCTCACCTGGGAATGCCTGGTCGGGGGCAGCGGCATGAAACCTGGTCGGAAGATCGAGATTACAAAGGGCCCAATGGCTGAGGTGGTTGAGGACCTTGGAGAGTCGCGCCGCTTGGTACGCTTTACGCAGCCGATCGAGAGCGCGTTTGAGAATGCCGGTCATGTACCCTTGCCGCCGTATATCCATGCTTACAAAGGCGATCCGGAACGCTATCAGACCGTGTTCAACAGGACGCTTGGCTCGGCTGCCGCGCCTACAGCCGGGCTGCATTTTACGCCTGCCTTGCTCGAAAAACTGCAGCAGCAGGGCGTGAGGTTGGCGAAAATTGACCTGCATGTCGGGCTGGATACCTTTGCACCGGTAACCGAAGAGGATCCTGAAACGCATCACATCCACAAGGAATGGTGCGCGCTTAGCATGGAGACTGCCCAAATGATCAATCAGACAAAGCAAAATGGGGGCAGAGTGGTCGCGGTGGGCACGACCTCGGTGCGCACGCTCGAAAGCGCGGCTGCGCACAGCCAAAACGGGTCACTGCAGGCGTGGCAAGGCGAAACGGATCTCTTTATTCTGCCGGGTTATCGATTTGAGGTGGTGGATGCCATGATTACAAACTTCCATCTACCAAAATCCACACTGCTAATGTTGGTGAGCGCCTTCGCTGGCAGAGAAACCATGCTCAATGCTTATGAAGTGGCGAAGGAGGAAGGTTACCGCTTTTATTCCTTCGGCGATGCAATGCTGTTGATTTGACCCAGGACTTTTACCTGATTCTTACATCTATCCGCTAAATTAATTGTTGGAACATTAATTGCAACGAGTTTTTTGTTGCAAAGAAAACAAAATATGAGGAAAAGCACACTATGATGCGATTTGATAAGTTTTCTGAACGGGCGCAGGATGTGGCTGCCCGTGCTGCTGAAATCATTCAACGATACGGTCACAACCAGATTGATTCTGAGCATATCCTTCTTGCTCTCATTGAACAGCCGGAAGGAATCGTTTCCCAGTTGATTGAGATGGCAAACGTGGATCCCGGCGTTATTGCGGATCGCCTGGATGTAATCCTGCGAACCACACCAAAAGCCAATATTTTCGGCGGACCATCCGGGCAAGTCTTTTTGACTCCGCGGGTGAAGATGATTGTAGATCTCGCTAAGACAGAAGCCAACCGCCTGGGCGATGAATATATCTCGACTGAGCACCTCTTTCTTGCCGTGCTTTCAGAAAAGAACACCCAACTGGCACGCTTACTGGAGGAGTTTAATCTCACCCGCCAGAGTGTTTATGAGGATGTGCTTGAGCTGCGTGGCGCCAAGAAAGCTACCGGACTTAAGTCCGACTCCCGTTATAAAACCCTCGAAAAATATTCGCGCAATCTCACTCAGGCTGCTAAAGAAGGCAAGCTTGATCCTGTTTATGGTCGCGAATCTGAGATCATGCGCGTTATTCAGGTTCTTTGCCGCCGCACCAAAAACAACCCGGTTTTGATTGGTGGGGCTGGTGTGGGAAAGACCGCCATCGTGGAAGGATTGGCGCAAAAAATTGCCAACGATGACGTGCCTCAAATTTTATCGGATAAATTGGTCGTTTCACTTGATCTTGGAGCCATGGTTGCCGGCACACGCTTCAGAGGAGAATTTGAGGAGCGCCTTAAGAACACAATTGAAGAGATCCAGGAATCCAACGGTGAAGTTATCTTGTTTATCGATGAATTGCATACCGTTGTTGGGGCAGGGGCTGCGCAGGGTGCCATGGATGCCTCCAATATGTTAAAACCTGCGTTGGCGCGTGGTGATCTGCAGTGCATTGGCGCGACGACCAGTGATGAATACCATAAATACATCGAGAAGGATGCTGCGCTTGAACGCCGCTTTGCTCCGATCTACGTTGAAGAACCAAGCATTGAAGATACCGTCAAAATGTTGCGAAGTTTGCGAGACCGCTATGAGGCACACCACAACGTGGTTCTTTCAGATCAGGCGCTTGAAGCTGCTGCGAAACTTTCAGCGCGCTACATGACTGGCCGCCTGCTGCCTGATAAAGCAATCGACCTGATGGATGAGGCGGCAGCCAAGCTGCGCGTAGCCTTATATTCGATGCCTGATGATCTTAAACATGAGAAAAAAGAAATTGACCGCCTTACAGCTGAAGAAGAGCAAGCTGGCGTGGAGCGCGACTACGAACGCGCAGTCAAACTAAAGGCTGAACGGTTGCGCCTCGAAGAAGAATTCAAAGAGAAACGCACCATATGGGAAACGGAGCACAAACTGGATGACATTGTTGACGAAGATGATATTGCCTCTGTTATTCACCAGTGGACTGGCATTCCTGTGAACCAGTTGCTCGAGTCGGAATCGAAAAAGCTGCTCGAAATGGAAAGCCGCCTGCATGACCGTATTGTTGGTCAGGATAACGCTATCAAAGCAATTTCTGATGCCATCCGACGTGGGCGCTCCGGGCTGAAAGACCCCCAACGCCCGATCGGTTCATTCATATTTATTGGACCTTCCGGTGTTGGCAAGACAGAGCTGGCAAAAGCTCTGGCGGAGTTCCTGTTTGATGACGAGGATGCCCTGGTTAGAGTGGACATGAGTGAATATCGCGAGCAGCATACTGTTTCGCGACTCTTTGGCGCACCTCCCGGCTATGTCGGCTACGAGGAAGGTGGGCAGCTCACCGAAGCAGTGCGCCGCCGACCATATCGCGTTATCCTTTTTGATGAAATCGAAAAAGCGCATCCTGAAGTCTGGAACTCCCTTTTACAGATCCTTGATGATGGTCGTCTGACCGACGGGCAAGGTAGAGTCGTGGATTTCAAGAATACAGTGCTGATCATGACCAGCAACCTTGGCACTGAATTTGTCAAAAGCAGTGGTTCGCTAGGTTTTCTTGGTAAGGACGAAAGCGATGACGTCAAAGCCTCACACGAAAAGATCGAAAAAGCTCTCAAGGATGCATTCCGACCCGAGTTCCTCAACCGGATTGATGAAATCATCACATTCTCAGCGTTGAGTAAGGAAGATGTGCTGAAAATTGTCGATCTTCAGATTAAGGAAATCATCGAGCGAACTCAGGAATATGGCGTAGGTTTGGTAGTGGAACCGTCTGCCAGATCCTGGCTGGCGGATCAGGGATTTGACCCCCTACTGGGTGCCCGACCACTAAAACGCGCTCTGCAGAAGTTTGTTGAAAGTCCCCTGGCGATTAAATTGCTGGAAGGCGGCCTGCAGACTGGAGCCTCAGTCCATATATTCAAGGAAGATGGTAAGGAGGAATTGAGTTTTGAGGTGATGGCAGAGCAGCTATCTGAGTTGGTGAATGAATAGCATGACGTTGAAGAGCGGTTTGTAGATGCAAACCGCTCTTCTGTTGGACTAAATTAGCCATGAATGAGCGAACACAACCTATTCTGACCTTGCTGCGCGAAGTTCCGCTTTTCAGTGGACTTACCATTGAGGGGTTGGAGAGCTTAAGTGAAGAGTTCGTTATGGTTGAACTTCCGAAAGGTGAGATGCTCTATCGAAACCAGGAAGCTACTGACGGGCTTTTTGTGATTGATGCGGGTCAGCTGGAACTGCTGGATGAAGAGGGGAAGCAACTTGAAGTTCTCACACATGGAGAAGTTATTGGCACAGAAGCCCTGAATTACCTCCCCACACGTCAGAATACGGCATTGGCACTCACGGATACCCGGGTCTACTTCCTGCCCAACAAACAAGTCCAGGCTTTATATGCTGACGTTCCGACTTTCAAAGAAACGGCATCCATCCTGTTTAACAGTGTTCGCCTGGCGTCTTACATTCCTATGGCCTGGCTTGAACCGGGCGAAAAGATTTACTTGATGGCACGCAAACACCCGGTTTTTCTCTTGTTCCGATCTATTCCGCCCATTGCTGCCTTTGCTGCCATCTGGTTTTTAATGATGTTTTTTAGCTCAAAGTATGCCTTCTGGTCGCTGGCTGGATTGGTCATCGGTTTTATCTTTTGCTTACTCTGGTTGGTCTGGAACATTAATAACTGGGCAAATGATTTCTACCTTATCACTTCTAACAGGATGGTTTGGGTGGAGCATGTTACCGGGTTCTATGAAAGTCGCCAGGAGGCTCCGCTGAGCACACTGCTTTCAGTTGGCATTAAAACTTCCCAGCTAGGACATTTTCTGGGTTATTCGGACCTCATTGTCCGAACATACATTGGCGATATTCGTTTTGAGCGCATAGCCCATGCCCGCACGATCGGCAAACTGATCGAGACCAACTGGGCACGTGGGAAGCGCATCGATCTTGAGTTGGACGCCCGTGAGATCCGGAAAGCGCTGCGCCAGAAATTCGGAAAAGAAGCAGAAGATATCACTGCCAGGGATTTACAAGCTGAATTAGGTGTGGTTGAACAGACGCCAAAAGAGGTCAACTTTTTCCAGTGGCTGTTCTCAGATTTTATTCGGATACGTCATGAGGTTGGCGGCACGATCACCTATCGAAAACACTGGCTTATCCTGCTGCAGAAGATCATTTTGCCGCTCATGGTGCTGGCATTATCCATTATCTTCGTAGTAGCGATCGTAACTCATAACCTGCCCCAGGTAGATTACACCATGGGCTTGGTTGCTGGTTATTTCCTGGTTTTTGTGGCAGCCGGACTTCTGGTCTATCAATATGTTGACTGGCGCAATGACCTCTTTCAGTTGACTCCGAACCAGGTGATCGACCTTGATCGGAAGCCTTTCGGTCGCGAATCGCGCCGCTCTGCTCCCCTAGAGAATATCCTGAGCATTGAGTACGAACGGCGGGGAATTATCCCCATGCTTTTTAACTACGGCACGGTCTACATCCGGATCGGTAACACCCAACTGACTTTCAATGATGTCTATCAGCCATCGGTTGTACAGCAGGACATTTTTACAAGGATGAGGCAACATGCCCAGGAAAGCGATAAACGGGCTACAATGCTCGAGAGGGAACGCGTAGCCCAGTGGTTCAAGGTTTTCCAGGAAGAGGCTGCCCAAGGTTTGACATTGCCACCGCAATCCGACCTAACGCGTCCGATTAGGACTGAGACCCCGAATTAGCAGCCGATTCGTAGTTTCGCCGCTCATTCTTATCCAGTAATGGTTCGGCGCCAACTCAGGATGACCCTTGTTCATTGGTTTGAATCCAGCTCTGCCTTAAGGTAGAATATCTAAAAAACTGGATGGAGTTTTATGGCTATCTTAGACATTGTGATCTTTCCCGAGCCTACGCTGAGGCTCAAGGCGAAGCAGGTCACCAAATTTGATACTGAACTGCAAACACTGGTTGACGACATGTTTGATACGATGCGTGCCGCTCCGGGTGTGGGGCTGGCAGCCCCTCAAATTGGCGAATCCCTACGGCTGGTGGTGGTGGAATATACTGAAGACGAGGATGAAAACGCCACGCCAAAAAAATATGTCCTGGTCAATCCGGAGATCATCAAGCGCTCCGAAGAAATGGTTGCCGATGTTGAAGGCTGCCTTTCACTACCCGGTCTGGCTGGCAAAGTTGAACGCCATCAGGCGGTGACCGTAAAAGCTAAAAATCGCTTTGGCAAGCCGCTCAAGATCGAAGCGGAAGGCTGGCTTGCGCGTATTTTCCAGCATGAGATTGATCACCTCGATGGGGTGCTCTACATTGACAGGGCTGAAGAAGTATTTGAATTGACTCCTGAGGTCGCTGAACAGATTAAGGATTAATGTACCTCACCCGGCTATCGCTGACGAACTACCGCATTTTCTCCCGCCTGGAACTGGATTTCCCCAGGCGGGTGATTTTATTCACCGGTCAAAATGCCCAGGGGAAGACATCCATCCTTGAGGCGGTTGCATATCTCGCTAACCTCTCTTCCATCTCAACTGCCAACGACCGTCAGTTGATGAACTTTTATACTCCCAACGAGCCAATCATGGTTGCCCGCATTCTTGGCGAATTTGAGCGCGCAGGGCGGCATCAAACAATCGAAGTTCGCCTGATCCAGGATGCAGCGACCAATCCCGCCAACCCACGATTTTCCAAGCAAGTACTGCTCAACGGCGTGAAAAAACGTATTTCTGACGTCTATGGTCAGTTCAATGCGGTCACGTTTTTGCCCCAGATGTCCCGGGTCATTGAAGGTACTCCTGCAGACAGGCGCCAATATTTCGACGAGATCCTTTCTCAGGTGGAACCCGGGTATTCACGTCATCTCTCTGCCTACACCAGAGCCCTGGCGCAAAGAAATGCCCTCCTCAAAGCCCTGGCAGACGTTGGTGGGGATAAAGCCCAGCTTGAACCCTGGGATGAACTGCTTGCGAAGCACGGCTCTTTGATAATGCGGGCTCGAATCACGGCCCTGGCTGCGCTTGAAAAACAGGCGATCCCAATCCACCAACGGTTGACCCGCGAACTTGAGATCCTGCAGTTTCAATATCAACCTTCGTATGAACCGCTCAAAAAGCCTGCTGGTCAGATGGCACTTCCAGTGCAAACAACCTTGGATCGTACAGGCATCAGTGCCGAAGAACTTGAGCGCGGGATCCTCGCGGCCCTGAAACAGTGTTATCATGCAGACATCCAGCGCTGCCAGACCAGCATCGGTCCGCACCGCGATGAAGTCCGCTTTTTGAGCAACCAGATCGACCTGGAAGACTTTGGTTCGCGCGGACAGACCCGCACTGCCCTTCTGACGCTCAAATTCGCCGAGGTGGCCTGGATGAAGCAGCGCACAGGGGAATGGCCGGTTTTGCTGCTGGATGAAATTATGGCTGAATTGGATCCGCAAAGACGTAAGGATCTTCTTTCCGTGGTAGGTCAGGTGGAACAGGCGCTTCTTACCGCTACAGACCTGGAGATGTTCACTCCGGAGTTTGTGCATGAGCATGAGGTCTGGCAGGTGAACCGGGGTATTGTCACACGCTCATGAAGCACAAAGAATTTACCAGATTGCTTTTACCCCGTGTGTTGATCTTTTTGGTCGTGGTGATGAACCTCCAATGCGCCTTCGCTTACATTTTCAACCCCCTGCCTTATGTGGCACCTTTTGAACTTAGTGGCGAGCCTGGGCGTGTGGCAGTCATCGGAATTGGCATATTGTTCGTAATGTGGCAGGTGCCTTATGTGTTTGCCCTCGTCCACCCCCAGCGGAATCGCCGTTCCCTGCTCGAAGCCAATTTGATGCAGGGGATAGGGTTGGCGGGTGAGACGTTGCTGTTGCGCTTTATCCCTGAGGTCCATGCTTCATTGAAGGCATCCATTTTGAGGTTTGTTCTCTTTGATGCTGTTGGGCTACTTTTACTTCTTTTCGCCCTTATCTATATCTTACGACTTCTGAAATCCGAGACAGGAGAAACCCATGCTGATTGATCTGCTAATAAAAAGCCGATCTTACCGTCGTTTTGACGAATCTGTTAAGATTCCCCAGGAAACTCTTCGCGATCTGGTTGATGCCACCCGTTATTGCCCCTCGGCAGCGAATCGCCAACCGCTAAAATATCGATTGGTCTACGAAAACACCGAAACAGCTCAGGTTTTCAAATGCCTGAATTTTGCAGCATACCTGACCGATTGGTCAGGTCCAGCCGAAGGTGAAAGGCCCACCGCTTACATTGTTGTTTTAGGCGATGAAACTATTAGCGAATTCTCGGAAGTGGACTCAGGTATCGCCATGCAGACCATTCTGCTGCGCGCCACAGAACTGGGCTTTGGTGGGTGTATACTCGCATCCGTTCAGCGTGATAAGGTGCGTAAAATCCTGGCTCTGGATGAACGCTATCAAATTGGCTACGTGATCGCGTTGGGAAAACCTGCTGAAGCATGCCTGATTGAACCGCTTGGACTGGATGGTGACATCAAATACTATCGCGATGCCAATGGCGTCCACCACGTACCCAAACGGAGCCTTGACGACCTGCTGGTTTAAATTCGTTGTCTGCTTCAAGCTTTGATTAGTGTTGGGATTAGTGTTGGGCGCTTAGCCAAAGTTGCTTTTGTTTTAACCCACATCCGTAAAGCTAAGGCAAATTTCTATGTGAATCCTTCCGAAACGAGGTCCCCATGCAAAGTATCTGGGGTCGGAAGATCAACTGTCGTTGCGTATCGTTTTCTACCTCAAAAGTCCAGCCGACAGTGGTTGGTCTGATCGACAGCAATGCAAGACCCATTGGGGTCTGATACCCACCACTGACGGAGACGGTTCCACAATTCAGCTCGATCACCTTGCTCTCTCTGGGAGGAATTTTTACGGTCTCATTTCGAACCGTCAGAGCAGGCAAGCCCGACCCTGAGAGGCACTGCGCGTAAGCATTGAATGTCTGCTTGTTTCGGCTTGGATTGACCACTGAGATCACCCACTCATTTCCAACAAGACGTGATTCAGTTACCACCAAATCAGGTGCATCGCTCAAATCGAAACCTCCGCCAACAACCTTGCCTGCAATCTGACAGCCAAGTTTGAGATTGGCAGCACTTCTTCCTTCCATCGTCTTTTCGATGTGTGTGGTCTTCACTTCTCCACTGAAACCAACAAGGCAATTCACATAAACGCTAACATTCTTTCGGGCTTTGGTTTGATTGCTCAGAGTGATTTGCCAACCATTTTTTGCGGGTTGGCTCGAAATCAGGGTAACATCTTCATCGGTTGAATAGCCCCCTGAGACCGGCAGTCCAATTGAGGTGTCACAAGAAACCGCAAAGGATTGTGTTTTTCCAGAATCGAGTTTGAATTCCTCTTTAACCTGAACGGTTCCAAGTGGCACCTTTGTCGGGGTTGGGTTCAGCGTTTTGGTTGGAGCAACAGTTGGCCTGCTTGCTGACTCGTCAGGAGTAACTGTAAAGGTCGCAGTGGGTGTCGGAGTCTGTGTGGCAGTCGCGGTTGCCGTAGCCGTTGCAGTGGGGGTGAAAGTTTGTGTGGAGGTAGCTGTTGCTGTCGCGGTCGGCGTAGCCGTTGCAGTGGGGGTGAAAGTTTGTGTGGAGGTGGCTGTTGCTGTCGCGGTCGGCGTTGCGGTGCTTGTTAGTGTGTGGGTCACCGTAGGGGTAGCCGTTGCTGTGGAGGTAGGCGTGGCAGTTGCTGTCGCGGTGGCTGTGTTTGTGGGAGTTGGGCTTGGAATCTGGATGGTGTAGTGCAATTCGGGTCCGATCAGGCTGCCTTTTTCGGACTGGATCTGCCAGTAACCGGAGTATTCACCCTGGTAACTTGGCGCAAACAACTCGAGTGAAATATCGAGAGTGCTGCCAGCACTAACCTTAGGCAATAGTGTGGGGGAATTACCGCCCATCAGGCTGCCGCGTACAAAGACCAATTTGTAATTTTCCCAGTCACAAGTACCGTTGTTTTGAACTCGCCAGGTTTTGGTGAATTGCTGACCAGGTTTCAGGATTGTCCCATCCGGAATGCTCAGGTCTTGCAGCAGGGCTGCAGACATTGTGCAGGCAGCTGGCGTGGTGGTGCCAGTTGGAGTAATCGCAGGTGTGGGGGTAATAAGGGTTGGGGTAGATGGAATTTCCTGCTCATTCATGACCTTCACCATCACAGCCACCTGGGCGGCTGCAGCGGGAGCCTTGCCTCGCTGATAGAGCTTGACCTCGACCAGAGTGGGACCTTCTTTGGTCGGAATCCACGGCTGGAGCACTACTCCAAAGGTGCCTGGGTTGGTATCGGGAGTATCAAGGCGAACCAATTCGCCATTGATGTACAGTTCGATGCGAGACCAATTTCCTTCAGGCTTGATTGAGGAGGTGACCTGGTACTCCCTAAAGGCTGGGATTGATTGTCCTGATATTGGGTTGAGAATAGTGACACTGGCGTGGTTTCTTGGCAAATTACAGGCAATTAACCCGGCTGTAATCAGCAGGAAAACGATGATCAGCGCAATTATGGTGCTTTTTTTCATAAATACCTTTTACAGCGTAATAAAACCTGCTTTAAAGACGAAAAATGCGCCATGAAGTTCCCCACTCAGGTCAACCGGTAAGCCGTATTCTGTCTTGGATGCGCATCTATCTCGACAGGCTGTCGCCAGCCTGCTCATGCGGTCTACCCGGAGATCAAATGAGCCGAGCAAGCTCTTTCTCCTGTTTGACCTTGCACCGGATGGGGGTTGCCTGGCCGCCTTTGTTGCCAAAAGCGCCGGTGGTCTCTTGCACCACCTTTTCACCCTTACTCTTGCGAGCGGTATGTCTCTGTGGCCCGATCCACGATCTTACGACCATCCAGGGGTTACCTGGCATCCTGCTCTGCGGTGTACGGACTTTCCTCACAATTAAGCGCGCGCACCTGGCTGACCTGAGTATATTAAGAATAGCGGATGGAGGAGGAAAAGTCAAACGTGATTTCTGAGTGTTTGTGAGGGTTACGACTGACTTATCTTGACCTTGATATTAATAAGGCGCGGTGGGAGTAAATACTGCTCGCTTCGCTCCCAGCACCATGACCCCCACCGTTCGGATGGGCTTTAGTCCATCCGCATCATTGAAGTTGTTTGGTTATTGAAGTAAGGGACCTGACGATCAAAATGCTCACACTGTCCCAAAGGGAGTTTTTACACTTGGAAGTCTAGCGCGATCAAAATAACGCTGTCAGGGCATGGTATACCATGCCTGCCCAATATAACCAAATCACCAGCAAATTAATTAGAGCGGTGGGAGCAAGCCCCCACCGTACGGCTAACTCGTACGGATGGGCTTCAGTCCATCCGCTGCATAACCAAATATCCGAGCAATGGCGGTGGGAGCAAGCCCCCGCCGTACGAATTGCGCCCTAACGAACGGAATGACACCCAATCATACAAAGGAGCGATCGTGTCCTATAGAAAATCATGATTTTCAAGGATTTAACGAATTCTCCAAGACATTTCCCCAACCAAATACTGGACAAATCTGGAATTTATTGTAAAATAGACTTTTGCAAGTATAGAGGAATTATTTTTGGAGGAAGAAGTTGGCAAATATTAAGTCTCAGATCAAACGAAATAAGCAAAATCAGGCTGCACGCCTGCGCAATCGCGTCTACCGTGGTTCAGCCCGCACATATCTGCGCAGAGCCCAATCTGCTATCCGCGCTGAAGACATTGAAAAATCCCAGGTGGAAGTGCTCAATGCGATCCGCGCTTTGGATAAGGCTGCTGCAAAGGGCGTCATCCATAAGAACAACGCTGCGCGCCGCAAGTCTCGTTTGATGGCTCGCTACAACTGCTTAAATAAGTAATCTCTTTTTAATCACACACCGAGGCTCCCTTACCAATTGGTGGGGAACCTCTTTTTTTGTTTAAGGGGCAGACATCGTTCGTTCAAGAACAGCCCAAATTCTCAGGAAGCAGTGTCAAGGCAATTTAGAAATGTCCTAATCTCAGCAATTTAGAAATGTCCTATTCGGTTGATAAAGTGTTCAGTACAGGTTTGCCATTTATCTTTTTTCCATAGGTCCTCCAAGGATGGTCATAAGCAGGCGGCAACGGGTTTGGACTCTCTGATTTGGAAGAGACAACCGCATCTTGCTTGGATCTTTGCTTCACAGAACGGTTGTATTTGCCAGATCCCCGTTTCTTCGTAGTGGCAAGCCCCGTGCCGGCGTAGTGGCAGGCTCCCGTGCCGGTGTAGTGGCAACCCCCGTGCCGGCGTAGTGGCAGGCCCCCGTGCCTGCCATTTGGACCAGACGAAAAGCGGTCAACCATACCAATTTGATATTTTTGAAAGAACCATTAGTCCCTTTCAATTCAACTTGTGTCAAGAAAAGAAAATTCCATAGATGGAAGCAGCCCAGGCTCCATGCCTCGATGTTATAATCGCCTCAGACTATGAGTGAGATGACTATGTTTGATGATGTAAAAGAACAGCTAACTCAAATAATCGACAGTTTCTGCCAAACACGGGGACTGCCCACTGGCAAAGTGGAGTTTCGCAACATTCCTTTCAGCGGGGAATGGGGGATTGCTGCGCCGCTTTTCCCTCTGGCAGCAGCAGATCCGGATAAATCCCTGCCTGTCCCCAAAAAAGCGCAGGAATTCGCAGAGATCCTGAAAGCTCAGGTGGCTGATATGCCAGGTTTTTCCCGGGTTGAAGCTGTCAGGGGATATCTGAACCTGTATTTTGAGCCCCATCAGTATGCTCAAAGAGTCGTGGGCACAGTCCTGGAGCAAGGCAGGTGCTTTGGCTCCCAGGAGCAGCAGGGCAAGCCAGTAATGGTGGAGTATTCCAACCCCAACACGCACAAACCCCTGCATGTGGGTCACCTGCGGAATGTGATTTTGGGCGGTTCGGTTTGCAACATCCTCGAAGCCAGCGGTAAAAAGGTTATCCGCGCCAACTACATCGGCGATATTGGACTGCATGTAATCAAGTGGATGTGCAATTACGAGATGTACCACTCCGGCGAGCAGCCTGGCGCTGATAAGATGCGATGGATGGCTGATCTATATGCTGAGGCAGACAAACGTTTTGTGAGTGAGCCTGAGTTTGAGGCTGCGGTGAGAGATTATTTCGGGCGCTGGGATGCCGGCGAACAGCATCTTAAGGATCTTTGGAAGCAGACCCGCGATTGGTCTATGGAAGGCTTCGAACAAGTTTACACATTGTTAGGTGAGCACTTTGACCGAATCTACTTCGAGAGCGAGGTTGAGGAACCCGGCAAAGCGTTGATCGACCAATTGATTCAAAGTGGATTGGCTGAAGACGGTCGCCCGGAAAACCCGGTCATCATCGACCTGGATAAAAAACTGGGCACCAAAGAAGAATATCGGGTGGTGGTCATTCTGCGCTCGGACGGAACCTCTTTGTATGCTACCAAGGAAATCCCCCTGGCCATCATGAAATTCCAGGAATACGACCTCGACCAATCCATTTACGTGATCGACGTCCGTCAGTCGCTCCACATGAAGCAAATGAGCAAGGTGATGGAGCTGATGGGCTACCCCTGGGCTGATCGCATGCGGCATCTCGCCTATGAGATCGTCAATTTGCCCGGAAACGTGACCATGTCTTCCCGGGATGGAACTGTGGTGCTGCTGGATGACCTGATCCGGGAGGCTACGCAACGAGCTCTTGAGATCGTGCGGGAGAAAAACCCGGCGTTGGATGCAGAAACGATGCAAGACGTAGCCGAAAAAGTTGCCTTGGGCGCCATCAAGTACCCAATGATCTCGCGGGAAAACACCAAAGTTGTAACCTTTGACTGGGAAACCGCACTCGATTTCAATGGACAGTCTGCTCCGTATATCCAATACGCAGTAGTCCGTGCCAACAGTATCCTGCGCCGTCTCAACGAACCCACTCCCAGCAAGGCAAGCTTCAGCCACGAGCTGCTGCCTGTAGAAGTTAACCTGATTGAGAAGATTTCTCAACTTCCAGAAGTGGTCCAAAAAGCTGCTGTTGAATTCAAACCATCGCTGGTAGCGACGTATGCTTTTGAGCTTGCCCAAGCGTTCAATGATTTTTATACTCAATGTCCGGTCTTATCTGCTGAAGGCTCAACCCGCCTTTCGCGACTGGTGCTGGTTCAGGCAGCCAAGATCACGCTTGAAAAGGGGTTATCGTTACTTGGAATTCAATCACCACAAGTGATGTGATGTAGAATAAGAACAATCAAAATCAAAAGGAGAAACATATGAGTCGAATTCGTACACTAATCATGGGAGCAGCAGGTCGGGATTTTCACAACTTCAATACTTTCTACCGTGACAACGAAAAGTATGAAGTAGTTGCGTTCACCGCGACCCAAATTCCGAACATTGACGGTAGAAAGTACCCTGCCGAGCTTGCTGGAAAACTGTATCCTGAAGGTATCAAAATCTATCCCGAGTCGGAATTGCCTGATCTGATCAAGCAGTTCGAAGTTGACGAAGTCGTTTTCGCATACAGCGACGTTCCCTACGATTACGTGATGCACAAATCTGCCCTGGTTAACTCTCTTGGAGCTGACTTCCGCTTGATGGGTACCAAAGAAACCCAGGTCAAATCGACCAAACCCGTGGTTGCCATCTGCGCCGTTCGCACTGGCTGCGGCAAAAGCCAGACCACCCGCCGCGTCGCGGCAATCCTCCAGGAAATGGGCCTGAAGGTGGCAGCTATCCGGCACCCAATGCCTTATGGAGACTTGGTGAAGCAGCGCGTTCAGCGTTTTGCAACTTATGCCGACCTCGACAAGCATGAATGCACGATCGAGGAACGCGAGGAATACGAACCCCACATCGACAACGGTGTTATCGTCTATGCCGGCGTGGATTACGAAGCGATCCTGCGCGAAGCAGAAAAGGAAGTGGATGTGGTCCTGTGGGACGGCGGAAACAATGACTTTTCGTTCTATAAACCCGACTTACAGATCACCGTGGCAGACCCCCTGCGCCCCGGACATGAAAGTTCCTACTATCCTGGTGAGGTTAATGTGCGCTTAGCGGACGTGGTCGTCATTAATAAGGTGGACACTGCTAATCCGGAAAATATCATCAAAGTGCGGGAGAACGTCCACAGCATCAACCCCAACGCGATCATCATTGAAGGTGCTTCTCCGATCTATGTGGATAATCCCGAAGCCATCCGCGGCAAGCGCGTGCTGGTGGTGGAAGATGGTCCAACGCTGACCCATGGCGGCATGAAGATCGGCGCCGGTTGGGTGGCTGCACGCCGCTTTGGCGCCAAAGAAATCGTCGACCCGCGACCATTTGCGGTCGGCGAGATCCTTGCCACCTATAAAAAGTATCCCGATACTGGCAATATTCTTCCAGCCATGGGTTACGGCGAACAGCAGATCCGCGACCTCGAGAAAACCATCGAATCCGCAGATGTGGACCTGGTCATCATCGGTACGCCGATCGATCTGACCCGTGTGATGAAGATCAACCGCCCAAGCCAGCGCGTGCGTTATGCGCTGGAGGAAATCGGTAAGCCTGACCTCGAGGATATCCTGAGGAAGAAGTTTGGTAAGTAGTTTCAGGTTACACAAACAACCGGTCAGGCAACTAACCGGTTGTTTTTTAATGGGGAAGATCACACGTTGATCAGGTTAGCACGGCAATTGTTTTGTTCCTCTAACAATACCGTCGTCATTGCGAGTCACTTTGCCAGGCGACATTGAGGGATACACTGACATCGGCTTGGCAAAGTGACGAAGCAATCTCGTATTAGAAAGAGGTGCAGAAATTGACCAGAGAGATCGCTTCGCAACCCTTGTAAAAAGACACAAGGGCAGGCGAGGCTCGCGATGACGGGCTCAATTGCAAACGCCCTGCAGTTTTGTCCTCGTTTTGCAAGGCGATTCGGGATTGTGATAAACTCACTCTAACCAAAAACGAAAGAACAACTATGTTTATTGATTCTGTTCAAATAAAAGTCGCGTCTGGAAAAGGCGGCGATGGAATGGTGCATATGCACCGAGAAAAATACCGACCGCGCGGTGGTCCTGACGGTGGAGATGGGGGCAGAGGAGGGGATGTGATCTTTGAGGTAGTTCCGACCCTGAATACCCTTAGCCATTTTCATCGGAACGAGCATTTCTTCGCTGAGGCAGGTAAAAACGGCGGACCTAACAACCGCAGCGGTCGCTCGGCTGAGGACCTGATCATCCAGGTTCCCCCAGGGACTGCGATCTATGATGACGACAAGGCTGAACTGATCGGGGACCTCATTTTTCCGGGTCAGCGGTTGGTAGTTGCCAAAGGGGGGCGAGGGGGCAGGGGCAACCAGCACTTTGCGACCAGCCGTAATCAAATGCCCCTCACGGCAGAAAAGGGCGAACCAGGCGAAGAATTCAACCTTAGGCTTGAATTGAAATTGATTGCGGATGTCGGGCTTGTTGGGCTGCCAAATGCCGGAAAATCGTCAATTTTAGCCGCAACAACGAACTCCAGACCCAAGGTGGCTGATTACCCCTTTACGACGCTCGAGCCAAACCTAGGCGTTGTAAAGCTTGACCCCGACAGCAGTTTTGTGATGGCTGACATACCTGGTCTGATCGAGGGGGCTTCCATGGGAATCGGTTTGGGTTTTGATTTTCTGCGGCACATTCAGCGCACCCGTCTCCTCATCCATGTGTTGGATGGTCTTTCGGAGGATCCTCTGGATGATTATCACACCATCAATGCTGAATTAGAACTTTTCGATGATCTGTTGGGAAAACGCCCGCAAATCGTTGTTTTGAATAAGATGGATCTACCGGATGTGGCAGAGAAGTATAAATCACTGCGCCTGGAATTTAAGAATCTGGGGGTGGAGTTGATGCCTGTCTCAGCCGTCAGCCAGTACAACTTAAAAGAGCTGATGTGGAAGGTTTTCAACATGCTAAGGGAGCTGCCTGAAGAGCAAAAAGAAATCGACACACCGGTTTACCGGGCGGAGGTCGACCCGAATGCTTTCCAAATTGAGAAGACCGAGGATGGTTACGTTTTGTCGGGAGCCCGCATCGAAAAAGCAGCTGCGATGACCTACTTTGAGCAACCCGGCTCAGTTCGACGCTTCCAAAAGTTGATGGCGGGGCTGGGGGTTGAAAAGGCTCTGCGCGATTTGGGCATTCAGGAAGGTGACAGCGTCATCATCGGTGAGTGGGAATTGGAATGGCAGGACTAATCTGAAATTAAATGCGCACGGCTTGGGTGAGGGGGGCACCCAAGCCGTGCGCAACTATATTATCACACTATTTTCTAGTATTGTCAAATGTTTCCGGGGACACCTTAAAAAGCGCCTTCACGAAAACGCCTTCATAGGGACTAATGGTTCTTTCAAAAATATCAAATTGGTATGGTTGACCGCTTTTCGTCTGGTGGTCCATATGGCAGGCACGGGGGCCTGCCACTACACCGAAACGGGGGTTTGGCAAATACATCCATTCTGTGGAGCAAAGATCCAAACAAGCTGCGATTGTCTCTTCCAAATCAGAGAATCCAAACCCGTTGCCACCTGCTTATGACCATCCTTGGAGAACCTATGGAAAAAAGATACCTGCCAAACCCGTACTGAACGCTTTATCAACCGAATAAGACATTTCCAAATTGCCAACAGTAGGACATTTCTAAATTGCCTTGACAGTCAAATGTTTCCAATACAATTCTCTGAAAAATCAGTCATAAAATTTGTTATTCAATAAGTATTATTAACATTCACTATATCCGCAGGTATAACATTTGCGGCAGCCTTCCTCGTTGATCATGGTAGCCTGACCGCATTCCGGACATAACTCGCCGATCTTGTGGATGGGGGAGTCAATACCCGGCATGGGTATCTGCTCGATCGGTCTCTCAACCACGGATTCTTCTTTCTCCCAGTGTTGTTGAAAGAGGTATTCGTCCAATGCTTTGGCAATCCCATCTGGCAGCGAGCGCACGCGGTTAGGACCGAAACCAAGCGATCTGCCGCCTCCGATGCCTGCGAGTTGTTCCATGACCACTTTGAGACGTTCACGCGGCTCAATGGGAGAAGCAAGGCGGAGAGTATACGAGATCAGACGACCCATGGCTTCTGAATGTGCTGCAGTCTCAGAACCTGCTTTGGCAGTGTTGATGAAGACCTCAAAGGGTTGAGATCCGCCATTTTCATTGATAGTCACAAACGCTTTTCCCAAAGGGGTTTCAATTGAGTAGGTATAGCCATGTAATGTACGCGGGCGTGGTTTTTTGCTGTCCTTCCAGAAGGTTAGCTGGGTCTCCTGTCCGCCCTCGAAAAGCATCAGGGTTGGCGAAGTACTCAACTCTTTCTTCTCCATAGTTGCCTTGGTTTCGAGTACAACCTTATCACGGGAACCTGTGATGTAGACTGTAATGCCCTTGCAGCCCAGTTTCCAGGCACTGATGAAAGCTTTACTGACATCTTCTTCAGTTGTGCCCTCCGGGAAGTTGATGGTCTTGCTGAGGCTGTTATCCACGAACCGCTGCAGGGCAGCTTGTATGTGGATATGTTCGTCAGCGCTGATATCCGAAGATACCACGAATACGTTGCGAATGTGCTGAGGAAGCTGTTCGATGTGCTGGCAACTGCCTTGTTCTATTACCTTCTTGATGATCTGATCTTTAGTCTCTTCGGGTAAATTTGCAGCGTTCAAGGCTTTCTGGAAGAAAGGGCTGACATAGTTGAGAAGCAAATCGGTACCATTGTCATTGACGTGCCGTACGTAAGCAAGAGCAAAAACAGGTTCACAGCCATATCCTTCGCAGCCAGCCACCGTGCCGATAGTTCCGGTGGGGGCGATAGTGGTTTGGGCAGCATTGCGGATGCCGTGGGTCTTAATGCCATCAATGATCCTCTGCCAATCCAATTCCGGTCGCAGCCAGTCGCGTTTGTAGGGTACAAGCGGGGTGGGAGCTTCCCATGTGAGGTTTTCGGGATCGTAGATGCTTCCTTTGATGGCAGGGAACGGACCTAGCTCCTGTGCCATCTCGATGCTGGTCTCCATTGAAAAGTAACGGATAAATTCCATCACCTGTCCACAAAACTCGAGGGATTCCTCCGCACCATAGCGCACGCCGCAGTGGTACATCAGATCTGCCAGTCCCATAATTCCCAGACCAATGCGGCGGGCTTTGAGCGCGGATTTTTTTAGCTGGGGTACAGCAGGAACATAAGCGTTCTTGTCGACGACATGATCGAGAAATCGTGTGGCAGTCTTGGTAGTCTGGCGGAGTTTTTCCCAATCCACAGTGCCATTTTCACCGAGCATCTGCGCTAGGTTGATGGAGCCAAGGCAGCAATTTTCATAGGGACCAAGCCACTGTTCTCCGCAGGGGTTCGTGGCTTCAAGCTCATAAAGATGCGGGACGGGGTTATAGCGATTGGCGGTATCCAAGAAAAGCGCTCCTGGTTCGCCATTGTGATGTGCCTGGCGGACAAAGAGGTTAAAGAGCTTACGCGCCTTGATAGTTTTATAAACTTTTATGGGAATGCCAGCAGGCTCGGCAGCGTCGATCGTACCGTGGAACGTTTTGTAAGATGGGTGATGCACATCCGGAAAACGCAGTTCCCATTCAGCATCATCTTCAACTGCCTGCATGAATTTGTCGGTGATGCCCAGGGAAATGTTGAAATTGGTAATAGCCATTTCACTGGTCTTGCATTGAATGAAGGCTTCCACATCGGGGTGATCGATCCGCAGGACTCCCATGTTTGCCCCACGGCGTGTGCCTCCCTGGGCGATCTCACCGAAGGCATCGTCGTAAACTTTCAAAAATCCCACCGGACCGGTCGCTCTACCGGCAGAGGTGTTGACGATTGAGCCCTCCGGACGAAGGCGGGAAAAATTGAAACCATTGCCGCCACCTGTTTGTTGGATTAACGCTGCATTGCGCAGGGTGCTGAAAATCCCATCCGATGCACGTCCCATGTCATCTGAAACTGGCAGTACGAAACACGCTGCCAGTTGCCCAAGAGGTGTGCCCGCACCGGTGAAGGTCGGTGAGTTGGGAAAAAAGGATTTTGAAACCATCATTCGATAAAAATCTTCAGCCAGGGTTTCCTGGTCGTGCTCACGTTCGGCAACATCGGCAACATGCCAGGCAACACGCCAGAACATATCATCAATGCTTTCGATGGGATTTCCGTCGTTTCCGCGACGCAGGTAACGTTTTGCGAGCACCTGGCGTGAATTTTCGGTTAACTCAATTTTCGGTAAGCCTTCCGGAATTGGAGGTGTTTGGAATAGTCCTGAGGAATTAACAGCTGGTTCTGGCATAATAGGCCTCTATAAGTTATTTTTCTTCTTCAGAAAGCAGATGGTCGATTTCATCGCGGATGGCGTGAAGATCGTCCATGCGTAAATAGACTGAAGCGTAGCGGATATAGGCGATGTGATCCAATTTCAACAGACCTTTGATAGCCAAATCTCCGACCACGCGGGAATTGATTTCAGAGCGCCCCCGTTTTTGTAGCTCAGCCTCGATTTCGTTAACCAAATTATTAAGGGCAGCAGCTGGAACAGGGCGCTTGGCACAAGCTGTTCGCAATCCAGCCAGCAATTTTTCACGGTCGAACTCCTCACGCGTGCCGTCTCGTTTGATCAAGAGGGGGGTGGTCATGATAGTGCGTTCGATGGTGCTGAATCGCTGGTGGCAGCTGTTGCATTCACGGCGGCGGCGAATAACACCGTGAGTGATATCTTTGGTAGTGTCCACGACTCTGGAATCTGTGGCTTGGCAGTACGGGCACTTCATAAATAACTCCTATAAAACAAAACCCCTAAATATGGGGGAAATTACATGTTTCACCCCTACAGGTAGTACAAGGATTTTAGCACAGGCACCTGGATTAGACAAGAAAAAGCAGGTTAACAATCTTAAAACTTAGGAATTTTTAAGAGAGGGCGTTTCTTTTCGCATAGGTTTTGTGTTTATCGTTTACTTAACAGATTTTAAACGCATTGTTAAATCCAATAGTGGAATTTATTGGTCCAAATTTCTGTTAGAAATGGTGAATCTTAGAGAGATTTGAGTCGAAAGAGCAAAAAGAGGCGGATCAGCACACTAAGGGAAAGCCCAAGGGGTTCGCAGTGACAGGGTTAATGTCATCGCGAGCCTCCTTTGCGTAGTTCGTAGGCCGGATTCCTCAGTTGAATCCGGCTTGGGTTTATTGCTCCCATATTGCCGGATTGAAAAATGCAATCCAGCCTACAAGTTACGTATGGATGGGGGGGTACTCCTCTGCAATCATCTGCATGTGCGAGTGAAGTCGTCATCGCGAGCTCTTTTGCGCCTGTGCCCGCGAAGCAGGGTATGGCGATCTGTCTTTAATCTCGTCATCGCGAGCCTCTTTTGCGCGGCGACCTGGCTTTCAGATCTTTATGATGCAAAACATAACTGTAGACTGCCACGCCCCTCACATGACTGTAGATTAGATGCCTTGCCAGAATCGGGGCTCGCAGTGACTGACCCACCCGTCATCGCGAGCTTTTTTGCGAGGCGATCTGCCTTGAATCTGTCATCGCGAGCGTCTTTTGCGCCTGTGCCCGCGAAGCAGGGTATGGCGATCTGCCTTTAATCTCTGTTGATTATTTAAAAAAGCAGGCTGCCACACCCCTTAGTCACCTTCGGGTTGGCTTTGTATTTCGGTAAACAAAAGGATTGCACAAAAAGGTACCCATAATAAAACAACCCGGGATAGACACAGGCAGGAAGAATGAATGAGGATAATTACCAGATTTGTGCTATTACAACTTTTCCCAGATTCTTCCTCCGGATAACCAGAGGAAGAATCTAATTAGCACTGTCAGGAGATCCTGAGAACAACATTTAGTGGTTTGAACGTTTGCTTAGTTCCCGCCTTACAAATGCCGGAAGAGTGATGTCCACATCGCTGGTGTAAATATACTCTTCCTGTTTTTTTGTTTGAGGCTGCTGCGCGTCAGGAGCATTCTCTACCCGGGTATCGTTAATGCTTAGCCGGTCCTGCTGTTGACGGGAATGTTCCTGGCGAAAAAAAGCGGACTCCGCCTCCTGGGGAGGCGTAGAACGATCAAAGCCAGTGGCAATCACAGTGATGCGGATGTTTTCACCCATGTTTTCGTCAATAACGGCACCGAAGATCAAGTTTACGTCCTGGCTGGCAGTCTCTTTGATAATCGCAGCGGCTTGGTTGACTTCGAACAGCGACAGGTTGGTCCCGCCGGTGACATTGAACAGGATACCGCGAGCGCCATTGATGGTTACGTCCAAAAGCTGGCTTGAAATTGCCTGTTCCGCTGCAATTTTGGCGCGGTCCTCACCAGAAGCTTGACCCACAGCCATTAGAGCCGCACCGCCTTCAGACATAATCGTACGGACATCAGCAAAGTCGAGATTGACCAAACCAGGGATGGTGATCAGCTCGGAGATTCCCTGGATACCCTGGCGCAAGACGTCATCTGCCATGCGGAATGCATCGTTTAGACCCACATTTTTGTTGACAATTTGCAGCAGACGGTCATTGGGAATCACAATGAGCGTGTCAGCGTGTTCCTTGAGCCGCATGGCACCTTGCTCGGCTGCGCGAGAGCGATGAGCGCCTTCGAAGGAGAAAGGCCGGGTGACTACACCAATGGTCAGGGCGCCAATTTCCTTGGCGATCTGTGCGACCACAGGCGCAGCACCAGTACCGGTGCCGCCGCCCAAACCAGCAGTCACGAAGACCATATCCGAGCCTTTGAGCACTTCGTATAGCTCTTCGGCTGATTCTTCAGCGGCTGCCTGACCGATTTTTGGATCGCCACCAGCACCCAGACCGCGAGTGGACTTTTCTCCAATACGCACGCGGGTTTGTGCTTGCGATTTAAGCAGCGCCTGGGCGTCAGTGTTGATCGAAATGAATTCGATCCCTTGCAGGCCTTCAGCAATCATGCGATTTACCGCGTTACAGCCACCTCCACCAACACCTACTACCTTGATTCTTGCGAATGATTCAGTTTGTTTTGTTTCCATTTTGATCTCCTCTATTGTTGTGCTTGTATAATTATGGCAACATTCGTTTGAGCCACTCAACAAAGCCGTCCGCCTTGGAATTGTTGTTAGCTCGCTGCGATTTACCAGGTCGCTCAGGAGCGATCTGGGTTGTTTCACTGAAAAGGATGCCCCAATCCAGCAATCCTATGCTGGTAGCGAAAGCAGGGCTCGAAATTTGGTCGGTGAGACCAACCATGCGCTCCGGTTTCCCAACGCGGGCTGGCAGACCCATTACCTTGCTCGCAAGTTTGCGTATACCAGGCATCTGACTTCCGCCACCCGTCAGGACCAAACCCGCTGGCAGGAGTGAGTCATAACCCGAGTGCTTAAGTTCCTGGTGGACCATCATGAAAATTTCTTCCACCCGGGCTTCGATGATATTTACCAATTCACGGCGGTCAACCTTGGTGCTCTGTTCAGAGCCAAACGTGATGACATTGAAGAACTCATCCTCGCGGATATCTTCGAGGACTGCATAACCGTGCTTGAGTTTGACTTCCTCCGCCACTTCAAGCGGCAAGCGTAGTCCCTGAGCGATATCCGAGGTCACAAAATCGCCTCCAACACCGAGGACATTCGCATGAAAAACGTCTCCCTTGACGTAAATTGCCACGCTGGTGGTGCCAGCGCCAAGATCAATAACTGCCACGCCCATCTCGCGTTCGGTTTCAGAAAGGACACTTTCACCTGAAGCGAGGGGATTGAGTACAAACTGAGAAACATCAATCCCAGCCATCGATATACATTGGCGCAGGTTTTCCATCGAGGAAGCAGCACTGGTGATGATGTGGGCTTCAACTTCCATACGGAAACCATGCATGCCCACCGGTTGGCGGATGCCTTCCTGACCGTCCACGCTGAAACCTCGCTGAATCACGTGCACGATTTCACGGTTGTGAGGTACAGCAATTGCTTGGGCGGAATCCAGCGCACGATAGACATCTTCCTGGTCAATCACACGCCCGGAGATCCCCACCGCACCCTTGCTAATGGTTGAAGAGACTTGCATCCCAGCCAGGTTAACGATTGCCGAGTTGATCTCAAAACCGGATGTTCGCTCAGCTTTTTCTATCGAGCGCGCAATGCTTTCTGAAGCAGCAGTGATATCGGTGACGACACCCTTGTGGATACCCTTGGCAGGTTCGATGCCCACCCCAAGGATGCGCAGGTTGCTGCCATTTTCCACCCTGGCTACCAGGCTGCACACTTTTGCAGTCCCAACATCTAATCCAACAACAATCGGTTCTTCTTCCATAATTAAGGCTCCAAACGATAATAAGGTGCGTGTAGAAATTCCATGCTGATTAAAACTGGTTGCAAGTTTCTATCCAGAATTGTCTCAACAATCTTGGTGTACTCAAGAAGTTTCATATCGATGTTTGCATCGTCATCCCCGAAGTAAACCTGCCAGCCATGCGGATCAACCCAGCCCAAGCCATTCTTTGCATCGTAAAGCATGGGGCTTTCAGCAGGTTTGATAGTGTTCAGCTTTTGCACTGTGGCTACGAACGCAGGATCCACCAAAGGAAGATTTTCCTGGTTTTTCGTTTCGATTGCTTCCAACCGAAGTTCAGGTGCGACCCATCCAAGTGGGTGGGGCGGTTCACTATTGGCATAAACACGGATAGGTAAAGTTGCCTCCCCGCGCACTGTAAAGGCGAAGCCATCCTGGTCAATCCAGTAAACCACTTCCTCATTTGTCAGCCAGAGCAACGCCGGGATGCGTTCCTGGATGACGATATCGATGTCGGTTGGCATCCTGACTTTCACTTCCGCAGCTTTGATGTCCGGGAATGCTTCCAGAATCTGGTTTTCAATGTCGCTGGGAACCACACTGATGATCGGTTCGCCTTGAATATCCAGTTTCTGGTTTATTTCCTCTACGGGGACGCGAACGCCGCCACTCAGGTTCACCTGATCCACGGCGAAAGTGGTTGAGGTTCCCATCATGAAAAGCAAAACGAGCATACCAATCGCGATCAGACCTGAAAGTAACCGCCAGCTAAATCGAAACTTGGGTAGGGGGGGCAGCCGCACTTCGCTGCCGGGCGTGCCGGTAGGCAGGTAGATGCGGCTGTGGTTTCGCGTAGCCGCTGACTTGCTAAATTGGGTGCTCGTGTAGGATCGGCGTGCGACAACCCGTGAGGCGTTTTGGGCGTCTCTGGAGGAACGCACGGAAGGGTTGGTCGGGATGGGTTTGCGCCGCACCGGTTCAATCTTCCGGCGGGCTCGCACCTCATCTGCCCTGGTTGTTTTGTTGGATCCGCTCGCCATCTTACTCCTCGTACTTCCTGATGGTTTCATCCTGCTCGGCTTTGCGCTCCAGCGCCAATTCCACCAGCCGGTTTACTAACTCGGGGTAGCTAAGCCCTGAGTGGAGCCAGAGTTTCGGGTACATGCTGATCTCGGTGAAACCAGGCATGGTGTTGATTTCGTTGAAATAGGCTTCACCGCTGACTTTGTCGATCAAAAAGTCCACCCGTGCCAGTCCGGCGCCGTCGATCGCTTTGAAAGCATCGATCGCGTATTGCTGCAACTGAGTTGTTTGGGCACCTGACAGGGGAGCTGGAATGGCGACCTTGGGGTCGCCGGATTGATACTTATCTTTATAGGTGTAGAACTCATCTCCAGGGACGATCTCTCCGGGTACCGTGCATTCCACCTCTGTATTGCCGAGAACACTGATCTCGATCTCTCTGGCAGCGATGCCGCGTTCCACCAGGATACGGCGATCATATCGGGCTGCCAATTCAAGCGCTTTTACAAGTTCCTCGCGATTGCGGACTTTGCTGATGCCCACTGAAGATCCAAGATTGGCTGGTTTGACAAACAGCGGGTAAGAAGCGATACGCTCTGCCGATTCAATTGTTTTCTGCAAATTCGTCTGAATCTCACGACGGGAGAAGACGGAGTATTCCAAAACAGGAATGCCAATGGATTGCATCACATGCTTGCAGACAGCTTTGTCCATCGCAACAGAGGAGCCAAGCACACCTGCCCCAACATAAGCGCAATTTTGGATCTCGAATAAACCCTGGATGGTTCCATCCTCACCGAAGGTTCCATGCAGGACCGGGAAAATTACGTCAATCGGAGTAATGCTCTCAAGCTGATTTTCCTTGCGGGTATACAGATGCGGCTTGCCACCATCATTAAGGATCAGCGCTTCATGGAGCGATTCATGGTTGCCTTCACGGAAAGCTTTGTGTGCGTTTGAGCCATAGAGCCACAGCCCTTCCGTGGTGATACCAACCTGGAAAACTTGATACTTGTTCTCATCCAGCGCATTCAGGACAGATTGAGCGGAACGCAGTGAGACTGCGTGTTCGCCGGAACGTCCGCCAAAGATCAGAACCAGATTCAGCTTATCAGTCATCTTCAAATTCACCTAACAATTCGATTTCAAGCTTGAGACTGACATCGAATTTTTCTTTCACAGTTTTTTGTGCCAGGCGGATCAGCCTGTAGTAATCCTGCGCGCTTGCCTCGCCATCGTTGAGAATAAAATTGGCGTGCACCGTACTTATGGAAGCATGTCCTGAAGTCACACCTTTCATTCCTGCGGCTTCCAATAGCCTGCCGGCATAGTCGCCTTTCGGATTTTTGAAGGTCGACCCAAATGAGGGACCAACAGGTTGCGTCTGACGCCTTTTCTCGGTCAATTCTTCCAGCAATCGTTGGGTGACTTCAGGTGCCACTTTTGTCCCGTGGAAGCTGGCGCTCAAAATGACCGCCTCTTCTTCATTGCGTTTAAACTTGCTCGAGCGGTATTGGAAGCCCATGCCCTCACCATCGAGGCTTTGCTCTCCTTTGTCTTTGGTGATGACCTGTGCCATAAGCAGGCATTTTGAAATATCCGATCCATGCGCACCAGCGTTGCCATAAACCGCTCCGCCAACGGTACCGGGGATGCTGTTTGCCCATTCAAAACCAGAGACACCCCGCAGGCTTGCCTGGCGTGAAACTGCACCAAGGTTTGCTCCGCTTTCCGCGTAAATAATGGGTTGTTCGCGCTTGGTATCAATACGGATGTTGTGACAGCGGTTGTGTACTATCACACCCATATAGCCAGAGTCACTTACCAACAGGTTTGAGCCACTACCCAGGATGCGGAATGGTACGTCCAATTCCCACAAAATCCTGACTGTGCGGCTCATTTCATCAGTGGTATAGACTGAGATCATGCCGCTGGCAGGTCCGCCTACACGCGTGGTGGTGTAATTGGCCATACGGACGTTTTCCTGCAGTTTGTCGCCAAACAGGGCCTGTAATTTACGCAGCGGCAGATCAGTCATTCTGCTTCCTCGCGTCCAGTTTCTGGCAAAGCATGGTCGCAAACTCCGGTCCCCTGCCTGCTGAAAAAATGATGACCACATTCAAGCCATTGGCTTCTTTTGCAACGAAGTCAGCGGCTTCAGCGAAATTCGTAAAGTAGGCTGCTTTTGAGCCTGCAATTTCTTCTGCGATCTGGCGGGGAGTGTTGGTTTCAACAGTTTCCCTGGCAGCATAAGTCGGGAGGATCACGATGCGGTCAGCACGTTGGAGTGCCGTGATGAAAGCGTTATGCATTCGGTCGGTCCGCGAGAATGTGTGGGGTTCCCAGACTGCCCAAAGGCGATGATCGGCGTATAACTCACGGGCAGCTTCGAGTGTCAGGTCCAATTGAGTGGGGTGGTGCCCATAGTCATTGATCACCACTGTATCGCCACTGCGGCATGCCTGTTCGAAACGTCGCTCCGTACCCACGAATGCAGCCAGGCTCTTGCTTGCTGCTGAAGGGTTCAGACCCATTTGGTGCAGTACTGCCAATGTTCCTGCAGCGTTGAGAAGATTATGCCTTCCGGGCACACTCAGTCCAAACTTACCCAATTCCTGTTGTGAAGGCGTATGGCTCAGGTTGAAGTTATATCCATTGCCATTCCAGCGAATGTTTTGGATCTGATACGTGCAATCTGCGCTGTATCCATAGGTGTGGATCTTGATACCGTCAAAATCTTCTCTTGTCAGGAGGTTGCGTACACCTTCATCTTCAGCGCAGGCAATCACTGCGCCACCCGGCTGTGTGCGGTGGATAAACGCTGCAAACGCTTGGTTATAGGCTTCTGGAGTAGGGAAGAAGTCGGGATGATCGTACTCCACGTTGGTCAGCAAGCTGAATTTTGGGTTCAAACCCAGGAACATGTTGTCATATTCATCGGCTTCAATTACGAACAAGTCGCTTGTTCCGGCATGTGCGTTCGTCGCCAGCGGGCGGATTTGTGCCCCAAGAATGAAGGTTGGATCCATTCCCAGCCCGCGCAGCATCATCACCAGCATCGCTGTACAGGTCGTTTTGCCATGAGAGCCGGCAACTGCGAGCGTCTGGTAGCCAGCAGTCAGTTCCGGCAAAAATTCGTTTCTTTTGAGGACGGGGATTCCCATTTTGCGAGCCGCAACGACTTCGGGGTCATCGTCGCGCACGGCTGAGGACCGTACGATCACGTCCGCTGCAAGCGCCAGTTCCGGGCTGTGCCCCAGGAGCGTGTAGGCACCTTTCGCTGTAACTGCATCGAAGTAGCGTGAAGCAGACTTATCCGTCCCACTGACCTGCCAGCCTTTTTCAAGCAGCAGCAGGGCGATTGCTGATATGCCCGTTCCACCAATCCCGATGAAATGCACTTTATTCATCAAACCATCACTCCGATAAGGATCAGGACCGCGATTGCTATTGCCGCGTACAACCCATTGCCTGTTAGTAGTTTTGGAACCATATTGTTGAGGAGTTGGATCGCCTGCTGACCGTACTCAGTCCCAGCATCAGGCGCTATGATCCAGGCAAAGGGATAGCCTGCTTTGTCAATGAAATACCAGGCTGAACCTACCATCCAGTAACCGTTAACAGCTCCAAATACCGCCCCCAGGATCACTTCGATCGGTGTATCCCGGTTGAACCTTCCGGACTCGGAAAAACGGCGGAATGCGGGGGTCTGGTAACCCAGAAAGCCGCAGACGAATAACACAATTAACTCGAGATAAAGCGCTTTTGTACCGGATAAACTTCCAAAGAGGCGGGGGAGAACCTCCTGGATAATAAAAAGTGCCAGTATTCCTGAAACGATCACCACCAGTTCTTTGCGTAAACCGCGGACTGCTCCGATGATTCCAAAGAGCGCGACAAAGATTGTGAATAAAACGTTGAGCAAAATCATGTGAACCCCTATCCCTCCGCCATTTCGTAGAGTAGATTGACAATCCGTTCCGCTGCCTGAGGCTGAGCAAGGGCTTTCATTGCCCGCTGCATATGCTGAAAACGCGCTTTGTCCCGGACGAGGGTGTCGATCTGCGACAGCAACTGACTTTGCAGATACTGATCCTCCAGCAAAATTGCAGCGCCGCGTTCCACCAGGTAATCCGCATTGACTTTCTGATAGCGCCAGGCGTAGGGATAAGGCACCAAAATGGCTGGCAAACCAAAGAAAGGATACTCCCCCAGCACAGATGCGCCCGCTCTTGAAACCACAAGATCTGCCGCGGTGTAAGCCGCTCCCATTTCGTGAAGATAGGGGAAAGCCTGGTAACTCGGGGGCAGGCTGGTTGTTGCGGCTTTTACCGTTTCCCAATCCGTGTGCCCAGTCAGGTGGATGACCTGGTAGCGCTTAAGCAGCTCGCCCAGGATGGCAATAACTGCTTTGTTGATCGAGCGCGCGCCGCTGCTGCCGCCGGTAAACAATATGACTGGTTTCTCACTGTTAAACCCAAAGTAAGCCAAAGCATCAGCTTTGGTCCATTTCATCAGATCCTGACGCAGGGGATAACCGGTCACTTCAATTTTCTCCTTTTTGTTGAAAAACCTTTTCGAATCGCTCACACTGACCGCGATCTTGTCCGAAAAACGGGCTAAGGTTTTCAGTGCCAAGCCTGGTTCGATATCTGGTACGAACAACAAGGTTCGAACTTTTAGACCAGCCAAAGCCATGGGAATTGCCAAATACCCGCCCGTGAACAGCATCACATCGGGGTTGTATTCCTTTAGAATTTGCTTTGCCTGACCGTAACCCTGCCATAATTTCACCAAATTTCCCGGCATTTGCTTGATGGAAACGCCGTGGACACCAGCTGCGCGGATGCCGCGATAGGGTAAATTTGCCCGCGCGACAAGCTCAGCTTCCATGCCGCCTTCGCTGCCGACCCACAAAACCTCTGTGTCATTAGTCAATCTCTCCGTAACGGTTAGCGCCGGATACACTCCGCCGCCCGTCCCGCCTGCGCAAATCAACAGTCGCACTGGTAGTACTCCTTTCAGAGGCTGCTTGATTCGTCCCCTGGCGTGCAACATTCATCACGATCCCAATCGCAGCCATTGTTGCCGTCATGCTGGATCCGCCCGCGCTGATGAATGGCAGGGCGTTGCCAGCAAAAGGCAGCAAACCGACGATAACTGCAACATTGATCAGGGCTTCTAAGACAATCCAACTGGTCAGACCAAAAGCCAGCAATGAACCCAGTTGATCCGGAGCGTTTCTGGCAATCTTGAAACCGCGCCAAATCAGCAAGACGTAAAGCGCTATCACGATCATGGAACCAACAATGCCGGTCTCTTCAGCCACGACAGCAAAAATGCTATCGGTATGAGGCAGTGGCAGACCGGTGAATTTGGTAGTTGCCTTGCCAAGCCCCACGCCGAAGGCGCCACCTTTGATGATCGCTTCGTAAGTGCGCTGGATGTGATAAGAACTCTGGGCGGGATTTTGAAGTCCAGACAAATACTCGGCGAAACGTATACGCCCGGTAGGCATGACATTGATAAGGAAGACAAAACCTAACAGACCAGCCAAGATGACAATGCCGACGTGTTTCCAATCACCACCAGCCAGGTAAAGGAGCATGATGCCCAACATTAACACGGTCAGACCGGCACTCAAGTCTGGTTGGGCGAGGATTAACGCCACGATGAAACCGATGCCAAAAGATAACGGCAGCAGGTAATTCTTGAAATCTTTCAGCATGTCTTTGTTGTTTGTCAGCCAGACAGACAGGTACAAGATAGAAACGAGTTTGGCAAACTCAGAAGGCTGGATTGATCCACTTAACAAGGAACGAGCTGAGTTATAGCGAACTTCGCGTATGACTAAAACTGCAAAGAGACCGATGATCACGACGATCATCATCGGGACTACCAACTTGCGATAGCGGTGGTAATCAAAAAAACTTAACACCGTTGCGCCGATTATTCCCAGTGCTACCCAAAGAACTTGTCTCAGAAAAACGGAGTTTTGGCTGTCGCTGATGGCCATCGAAACGTCCCAACTGGCAGAATAAACCATCAACAAACCAATGACCAGCAAGCTGGCAACGATTAATAGCAGTCCTACATCAAATGAGAGGGTTTGCACGTTCGTACGGCGGCGGGATTTGGGAGTAGTTGTGTTGATCATAGTTCACTCACCCATTGTCTGAAGGCTTGACCTCGTTCTTCAAAATCTTTGAAGGCATCATAGCTGGTGCAACCAGGAGAGAGTAATACGACGTCTCCGGGCTCAGCCTGATTGTGTGCGATTTTTATGGCTTCCTGCAAGGTGGCGCAGCGTACAACCGATCGTATTGCCTGACCAGGCTTTTTTGGACCGATGGCTTCAGCGATCAGATCGCCTGCTTCGCCAAAGATCACCACGCGTGATACGCGTTTGCGAATCAGTTGAGCGAGTTTATCCCAGGGCAAATTTTTATCGCGCCCGCCAAGCAGTAAAACGATCGGTTCTTCGAAGGAATTAATGGCGGCTATAGTACGTTCCGGGGCTGTGGCGATCGAGTCGTTGTACCAGCGGACACCGTTCAGTTCGCGTACCAGCTCCAGACGATGCGGAACGCCATCAAATGTTTCGATTGCCAGTTGAATGCCCGGCAGACTAATCGTGGCACCTGCAGCAATAGCGCAAGCTGCCAAAACGTTATAGAGGTTATGCTCGCCGCGCAGGTTGATCCATTCCACTGGCAGCATTTTGAGCCTGTCACTGCCAATTTGCAGCATGATCTGACCTTTGTCCACATAGGTACCGTTCTCACGATGTCCCGGAGCCTTCAGGCCAAAGCTGATCACATCTGTGCGAGCCTGATCGAGCAGATTCCAGGAGCCTTCGTCGTCGCGGTTCAGTATCGCCACATCACCCTGGTGCTGGTAGCACAGGATGTGGGATTTGGCTTCTATATAAGCCTGCATGGAACTGTGTCGGTCGAGGTGATTAGGGGTGATATTTAAGACTGCGGCTACCTGTGGGGAAGTTGTCATCAACTCCAACTGAAAGCTTGAGAGCTCCATAACTACGATATCATCTTCATCCATTTTATCGAGGTCATCAATCAGTGGGTTGCCGATATTACCGCCTACCCAGGCACGATGGTTGCTATTCTTTATTTCGAAGTGTTTTTGCGCCATTAAACCAACCAGGGCAGTGGTGGTGCTCTTGCCGGCAGAACCAGTGATGCCAATCACGGTTGCGGGGCATTCTTCCAGGAAGATCTGGGAATCATTGGTGAGTTTAATGCCCTGATTTCGTGCAGCCACCAGGAAGGGGATGGTCAGAGGTACACCACCAGAGACGCAAATCAGATCGGCTCCTTCGAGCAAACTTTCCGGGTGACCACCAAAGGCAAACTCTATTGGCAGGTCAGCTAATGAAGCCTTTTCGGACGAAAAGTCTACCTCAGGACGAGCGTCTGTGAGCACCACCTGGGCTCCTCTGTTCGAGAGGAAGCGCGAAATTGCCAGCCCCTGGCGGGCTGCCCCGATTACGATTACTTTTTTGCCTGAATAATTTGTTTTCATCAACTCATAAATGTCAAACTAAGTCCCAGCATGGCGCCGATCAGCTCAATGAGAAAAAAGCGCATCACGATCTGGTTCTCTTCCCAGCCGATCATCTCAAAATGATGATGGACTGGGGTTTTCTTAAAAATACGCTTACCGCCAGTTGCTCTGAAATAGAGCACCTGGAGGATTACGCTGAGCACTTCAGCGGTCGGTATGATTGCAATCAACGGCAGGAACAACCAGCGCCCGGTCATGAGCGCGATCACTGCCAGGGTGGCACCCAGAGCCTGAGAGCCGGTGTCGCCCATATAGAGGGAGGCGGGTTTACCGTTGAACCACAGAAATCCAGCCAGGGCACCGATAATGCAGAAACAAAAACGTCCAAGGTAAACCTGACCCTGCAAGAGGGCAATAATGCCATACCCGCCAAAAGCCACGATCGATATCATTCCTGCCAAACCGTCAATTCCATCGGTCAGATTGATGGCATTAGCGTAGGCGACGATGAAGAAAACTGCGACAACGAGGTAGAACCACCCCAGGTTGAGGGGCTTAGGGGATGCAGGCCAGAGTAGATGGGGAACCAACAAAATCTCCTTGAGTGCATAGGCTATCACCAACGCTACAAGGCATTGCAGCAAGAACTTGGTCCTGCCGCGCATTCCCAGTCCGCGCCTTGGTCCGCGGATGCCTTCCCAATCGTCCACCGCGCCGATCAGCGCGAAACCCCACATGGCAGCCAGAGGCACCAGGATGGATGAGCCTATCAGCCGTGAGCCAAAAAGGGAGACCGCATTCAGGATGACGGTCAGCAGCGTGACCGGTATCAGGAACATAAATCCACCCATGGTAGGGGTGTTCATCTTAGCCATGTGCGATTCAGGCACATCGATGCGGATGATCTTGCCGATATTTAGGCTTCGCAGCAGGCGGATAAAAGGACTCCCCCATATGACCGTCAGAAGAAAGCTGATGCTGCTGATTGCGATTGCCAGTGAAGAACCACGCATTAGTCTATGTCCTCCAGAGCCGCCACAATTTTTTCCATGTGCATGCTGCGTGAACCTTTGATCAGGGCAATATCCCCGGATTTCAGGGTTTCACGCAGGTAAGTGATTGCGTCGTTAAAATCATTGAACCAATGCACCATATCGGCAGGAAAGCCGTTTTCGATGGCGGCGTCGCGCGTCATCAGGCTGCGAGTGCCCACCAGAACGATCTCATCTGCCACCTCCGAAGCGCGCATGCCGATCTTGTTGTGTCCTTCTTCCTCGTATCGTCCAAGTTCCAGCATATCCCCGAGCACTGCCACCTTGCGACCTTTCAGGTCGTCAAGCAGGTTAAGGGCTGCCATGGTCGAATCAGGGGAAGCATTGTAGGTGTCGTCAATCAGGATGGCGCCGGATGCAGTTTTTACGGTTACGATTCGCAGCTGAACACGGTCATCCCTAAAGGCTTCAAAAATCGAGCCCCAGTCCATTCCCAAGTTGAGTGCCACCGCGGCTGCCCGAAGCATTGTGTAAACCGAGTGACGTCCGATCAGGGGAGCTGTGATGTAGAGGCTCTCATCCTGGTAGTGCATACGGCAGCGGATGCCATCCAGTCCGCGGCTCTCCACTTCGTCCGCCCAGAGGTCTGCCTCAGGATTGAGGCCATAATAGAAGACACGCGCCCGGGTCAACCCCGCCATATCTTTGACGAATGGATCATCGTAATTGAGGATAGCCAATCCCTCGGGTGAAGCGGGTAGAGATTCCACAAGTTCTGCCTTTCCGCGGGCAATTGCTTCAATGCTGCCGGCGCGTTCGGCGTGGACGGTTCCAATGTTGGTAACGATCCCAATTTGAGGTTGGGCAATATCACACAGCAGTTTGATTTCGCCTGCCACATAGAAACCCATCTCAAGCACTGCCGCCTTGTACTCTTTGGTTAATGAGAGCAGCGTCAGGGGCAGACCGATTTCATTGTTCATATTGCCCTGGTTTTTCAGGGTTTTCATCTGACTTCCCAGAACGGATGCGGTGAGCTCTTTGGTTGAGGATTTTCCGACACTGCCGGTAATGCCGATGACTACCAGATTGTGCTGCTGCCGCCAGTATTTTGCCAGAGTCTGCAATGCCAACAGTGCGTCAGGTGTCTGCAGGCTGAAGGGAGCGCTTTTCGGTAGCTCAAAACTTTCCTGAGTGAGATCTATGACCGGGAATTTACTCTCGATGGCATGATCGGTTAATGCCAGAACTGCTCCATTTGCGAATGCCTGGTCAACAAACTGGTGTCCATCTGTATTCTCGCCTTTTAAAGCCACAAAAAGCCCTTTCTCACTGGCAGAGCGGGAATCAACACAGCCGCTGGCGATCTCAAAATCCTGCGTTATTTGGTAATGAGCAGCCGGTGCGAGAGCTTTAAGTATGTGGCTTAGTGTCAACATCGTTATTACTCCAATATTACAAGACTATTGTTACCGGGCTTTTCAGCCAGGCGCACATTGTCGGGTGGGATAGTCATCAGGACCACCAGGTCGCTTACCAGATCCGAAAAGACAGGAGCCGCAACTTCGGAACCCCAGATAGAAATTTCAGGCTTTTCCAACCAGATGTATACCAGGAACTTTGGATCTTCAGCAGGTCCCCAACCAACAAATGAGGTGTTAGTGGCAGTGTTCGTGTAGCCCAAGGGCGTGGCAATTTCACCAGTACCCGTTTTTCCAGCCAGGCTATAACCTTCAACCAAAGCGCTTGAGGCTTCATTTTCGAGGGAGTTCACCAGCATAGTGGTCAACGTGTGGGCAGTCTCTGCTGAAATGGGAGTGCCAACAACAACAGGGTCGATGTTATACTGTTTGCCGTCAATGACCATCGCCTTGACAACGTGGGGTGCCATCATCTTTCCATCATTCGCAATTGCGCCAATCGCGGTCACCATCTGGATTGGGGTTACCGAAATGCCCTGACCAAACGAATTGGTTGCCAGGTCAACTTCGTACCATAACCCATCACCCGGCAATTTCAGAGGCCAATGGTTTTCACCGCCCAAATCGATGCCCGTGTTACGGTCAAAGCCGAAAGATTTTAGATATGAATAAAAACGGTCTGGTCCAAGTTGCATTCCCAGCCAGGCGAGGCACACGTTTAGCGAATGCTGCATGCAGCCGGTCATGTCCACTTCTCCCCAGCCGCCCATGTTCCAGTTGTAAATGGTTGCGCCACCAACTGAAATAGAGCCGGTGTCATTGAAAGTCGTTTCAGATGTGACCACACCCGAATCCAACCCGGCAGCCATGGTGATGACTTTGAAGACAGATCCGGGTTCGTAGGTGCTGCTGATAGCAGAGTTGTATGGCTTTGGGTTGGGGAATAGTTCGGAATAATTCCAATATTCATTGGGATCCAACCGTGGGGTAGTTGCCATGGCAATAATCTCACCGGTTTCGGGATCATAGACGACAATGGATCCGTTTTCAGCGCCAGACCATTCTATTGCTTCGTCCAGTTTTGTTTCGGTCATAGCCTGGATCTCGCGGTTAAAAGTTAATTGAACTGTCACCCCTGGCGGAACTTCTTCTAATGAAGTCAGAAGGTTTGGATCGATTGCGGAGTAAACCTCTTTTGGCTCACCAGCCAATAAGTCGTTGTAGGCTTCTTCCACACCGAAATAACCAATTCCATCTGTGCGGTCCAGGAAGCTGTAAAAGCCCAGGATGTTCGACGCCAAAGCGCCTTCGGGATAACTGCGCTTATGGTTTGCGGTCCAGACCAAACCGAGGAGACTGGGGCGTACCTCGCCGCGTTTGACACTGCGATTGGCATAATCTTCTTTGATCGACTCCAACTGGGCGATTTTGTCTTTACTGACAAAGCCATCCAGCACGACAAAGTAGGGATTGCCATTTCCGGGAGTCATCTGCGCGTAACCCAAGACACGGGCATAATCCAGTCCTAAAACGCTTGAAGCCACTGAAGCAACTGTCTCGGGTTGTTCGATAGCTTGTAAATCCAGACCAACCTCGTAAATTAATTCATTACCTGCCAGAAGTCGGCCTTCCGAGTCGTAAATGCTACCCCGTTCGGGATAGATTTTGCGGTTGATGCCCTGATAGGCTTCGCTCTTCGCCAGGATCTGTTTAGCTCCTTCGATGTTCTGGATGCGGATGAGCTGGATCCCAACCGCACCAGCGACCAAACTGAATAACACACAAATAATAAAGAAACGATTCCAATTCGTGGTTTTCATGGAACCACCTCTGTCGGAGCCGGCGTAACAGATTCTATGGTCGCGCTTTCGGTCGATTCTGCTGGCAGGCTCGGTTCAATAAATACTTTTAACCGCAGCCAGTCCCACAAGGAAGCAGTAAATTCAGGCAACAGCACCGGTGTGCTGATCTCTTCAACGGCTGGGGGAGGGGCAAGGACTGGTTCGGAGGGCGGAACATAGCCTGGAACCTCAATGTACATTGCCTCAAGTGGGTCCAGTATGGTCATATTCAGCGACTCTGCGCGTTCGCTTAAGGATTTTGCGGAAGAGACTTCTGCATATTGTGTTTTGAGATCACTGATTTCCATTTCCAGCGCGCTGATTTCGGCTTCCAGGCTTTGGATGTGCCGACCGGTGGCAGCCGAGCGCCCGCTGATCATCAGGTAAACGCCGGCAACTACCGCAATCCCGACCAGAACCAGCAAAAATATGCCAATCCACTGGAGTTGAGTACGCCAGGGAGCTTGTTTATAGGCTTGTAGGAGATTCTTTTTCATAGCCTTTTCCATGCAGATTTCGTGCCATTATTCTACAATTTCTCAACCACCCGCAATTTCGCACTGCGAGAACGCGGGTTGATTTTGACCTCGTCTGGTGATGCGATGATCGGTTTGGAGGTCAATATCCGGACGCTTGCTTTATGCCCGCAGGTGCAGACCGGCTGTTCGGGAGGGCAAATGCAGTCGCTGCTTTCGTGTTTGAAAGCCTGCTTCACCAGTCGGTCCTCCAAGGAGTGAAAACTGATGACCGCAAGGCGTCCGTATGGGTTTAAAAGTGCGATCAGGCGGGGTATCGCCTGTTCCACGGTCTTGAGTTCATCATTGACCGCAATTCGCAATGCTTGAAAGGTTCTGGTGGCGGGATCCTGCTTTTCTGCGCTTCTGCCGATCGCATTCCGCACAACCTCTGCCAATTCCCCCGTAGTCTTCAAGGGTCTGGCTTTGACAATTGCCCTCGCGATGCGCCTGGAATAACGTTCCTCGCCGTAGCGCCAAATGATGTCTGCCAGGTCCGTTTCTTCCAGGTTGTTCACCAGATCAGCGGCTGTCTGCCCCTGGGTAGGGTTAAAGCGCATATCCAATAGACCGTCATGTCTGAAGGAGAAACCGCGTTCGCTCTGGTCGAGCTGCATGGAGGACACGCCAAGGTCCATCACAATCCCGTCAACACCCTGCCAACTCATCATTTGAAGGATCTCAGCGCTTTGCAGGTAAGATGCTTGCATCACGTGCGCGCGATTGCCAAAGGGACTGAGGCGCTGCCTGGTGAGTTCAATTGCCAGGGGGTCGAGGTCCAGCGCGAGGAGTTCTCCGGATGGAGAACTCCTCGTCAGGATGCCTTCAGAATGACCGCCGGCTCCGGCAGTACAATCCAGGTAGCGCTTCGGGCTCGAAGGAGCTAGATATTGAATTGTTTCTTTGTAAAGTACAGGGCGGTGCGGGAAGGGGACTTCGCTCACCGTTTGCCTCAATTTCCTCTAGTGTTGATATTGAACATTGCCCAGCGTTCAGCGTTGGCTTTCGGGTCGCTGTTCGCGTTCTCTTCCGCATCCAACCGCTCAGGGTCCCAGATCTCAAAACTGTCTCCAACGCCAATGATGACCACTTTTTCATCAATTCCGGCAAACTTCCGCAAGTGTGT
>JAXGPH010000013.1:0-39001 GCA_040767065.1 Anaerolineaceae bacterium
GCCGTGAGGCTTTGTCAGAATATAATACAGCAAAGGACTCTTCATCTATTCGACAGAAGAATTCTTTGTAAAAGGCGCCTGCCCATGAGGCTTCCAGCCGTTTTCGTTGCTTTTCTGGTAACTCACTGGCTGCACTGATTATTGCTGGTTGTAGGTGTTGTGTATTGGGTTTAAACATGGACTCATTATATTAAAGGTTTCCGCTTTTGGGAATCCCTTTTTACCTTTTTGCAGTGAAGTCTTAAGAGCAAAGTGATAATGTCCTAAAGCAGCAAAATAGATGCGTAGGTCGGAATGAGACTGCCTCAAGATCTTGGTTTTGGTATGAGTTTGGAGCAGGCTCACTCCGACGTCTTCATTGTGGCAGAGTCCGCGGCAGAAGCGGATTCCATCCTACAAGGCTCAACCATACGATAACGGCGGAGTCCGCAACAGAAGCGGATTCCGCCCTACGAACTCCGACATTGTCTATTTCGGTGGAGTGAACAAAAGAGGCGCATTCCGCCCGGATTGAAGTCTAACGTGAGGTGCTCAGCTTCAACATCTCACCCTTTTGATTGAAGGTGAGCCGGGCAAAGTGGTTATGGTTATGCTGGTGGTATTCGCAGCTCTTTTTCAACGTGACCACGTAGCGCTGGCTCTGGCTGACATAATCGAATTTCTGGCGATGCGTCTGGACCATGGCAGGGTCGAGCGTGAAGTTGGTCAGTTGCGGGTTAATGGAGACGGTGGCGTCATCCAGACCTGGCAGGTAACTGCTGATAACCTTCCTGACCTTTTCCAGGATCTCCTCCGGCATCTCGTTGGCTGCGACGATCAGCTCCTCGCGCGAATCACTGATGGTCTTAAGTTCGGGCGTGGTGGTTGGACGAATGGCGGGTTTGGTTACTTCCTTAATGCTGGCGCTGGAAGCCAGCGGATCGCCATAGAGCACGAAGGAGAGAATGGTTTTTTGGTCTTCGCCATCCAGGTAACCTTGATCCTCGGTCATCTTTTTTGCCAGGGCGAGTTTGGCGCGCATCAAGGCGTAGCCAACAGCCACTTCCGATTGGATGTGAGTCCAGAAGTGGTAGGCGAGCAAGTCTGCTGCCACCAGGTTTTTGCTCACGGACCCGTACGCGATACAGGTTGAGCCGACGAAAGCGCGGGTGCCGCAGGCAAGAAAATTGAGTGAGATGGCTTCATTGACTTTCTTATCAAGAATATTAGCACCGTAGCATGCCTCACTCATCACGATTTCGGGGGAGGATGTCTTGGTACTAAAGTTGGCAGGCTCCATCGCGACCGGATATTCTGGATCAGCCGAAGGTTGGGTAAGGTCGCGCTGACCATACCACTCGGGGGCGTCCTTGAGCCCATGAAGGTTGAAGTAGGCAAATTTGGGATCAGGGATTTGACCGTTAAGCAGGTTAGTGTGGGTGGTCGGGGGCGAGGTCATCAGACGGTCTGAACGATCAATGACGGCGAAAACTTCTGATGAGGCTGGCTTCCACACTTCGGCGGTGCAGCCAATATTGTCGGGCTTCTTAAATCGGACGTTGAAGGTTTGGAATCGCTGAGCCAGGCTGTGCAACAGATTTGCGAGGATATTGGTTGAAACACTCTTTTTGGATTTGACTTTCACCTCGTACTCTTTGGTCAGAAAGCGGATCTGCTCAAGTAGATAACCGGCATCATTGCCGGCTTCATCCGGAATGCGCCCTACAGGCCACTGCTGGATGAAGTAATTCTCATCGAGGGTGGCGTAGGGATTGTCCGACGGCACGTTCAGGTCGGTATCGTCAGTTGGATTTGGCAAGATATGGAAGGGCACGATGTCATGCCCGCCGATGATCAACAGTGCGCCGATCATCTCTCCGCGGGAAGCAAGTTTGGCATCCAGGTCGGTGAGAGAAAGCTTGATCTTCCAAGCGTCACTTGCCTGAATGGGGTCCAGACCTTGTTCGTGCGCGCTGGTCTCATCATCCGGGATGTAAACGAGGCTGTTCCAGCCTGGAAGGTCGACAATGTTGAGGCATAGCTTTCGCATTGATTCGATCACAACTTCAGCGGTATTTGCACCGTATTTTTTCTCCAGATTCCCGCGGGATGTCAGGATCACGTAACTCGGGAAACGACCGTCAGTATTCAGCAACTCGGATTTATTGATTTTCCTGGCTATCTTTTCGAATTCTGTTTGGATTTCTGTGATCGCCGCAATAGTCGCTTCTGACTCCGGGGAAATCGTAGCCGATTTCACTCCAGTGGGAGAATGAACGGCTGGAACTTCGTTGGTGTGACCAGCAGGCAGGGGGGGTGTAGCGATGTCCTGCAGGAAGAAGGAACTGGTGGGGACTTCCGTATAATCCTCATCTCCGGATTCAGCCAATTCTTCCACGAGGTAATCTGGAAGGTGAAGTGCCAGGGTGGGGTCCTCTTCGATGATCTCTTCGGCGGTTTGCGGTCCTGTTTGTTTGCCGGTAGTATCAGGAGTGACAAAGTCCGAATTTGAGAGCACATTCCATCCCAAATCGGCTGCCACCGAGGCTGGTACGGGCAAATCGAGATAGACTTTGAGGTCTTCCGGCCAGAGAGGCTTATAGGTGTGATTAGGACCCAGCAGGCGGTTGATAACCTGACCGCTCACGTCATGGGCGGCACACCAGTGCATTTTTTCCACACCCGCAGAATCATTGCCTTGCTGAATGTCGGCAATTGCGGAGAGGACCTTGATCTGGATACAATCAGGCCAACGGTTGCCATAAATACCCGCGAGAGTTTCGAGCAGGGTGGTGTTGCCGGTTTTGTGAATGATCTGCATATGAAAAGATGCGGGTAATGGTGAGCGGGGGTTATGCGCTAGGGATTCGAGGATTGCCTTTTCAGCGCTGGTTAAATCTCCACTTTCCCATGCGTTGCGGGCGGCAATCAAGCCATCAAGCCAGGCAGTTGGTGATTTCGCGCTGGGGATTCCACGCTGCAAGTACATCTTGTTGGCGTGTATGTCGCGATTACTTTCTCCAGTGAGGCGGTCCAGCAAGCTGGCAGCTTCCATAAACTCGGGATCATAGGCCAGGAGCTTGCCCAGGTTCTTGATCGCCATTTCAGTATCGCCAAGTTCTACCAGCACAGAAGCGTAGATGAAGCTGATCAGAAGATCACCTGGGTAACTTGCCAACCAGATTAAAGATGCCTGGCGGGCAAACTGGAATTCGCGGTTGCTCAGTGCGGTTTGAAGCAATGTCAGGAACTTTCCCCGCCTGACAACCAGCACTTCGTCACTTTTTCGGGCGTTATAAGGTCTCATGTTTTAGGAGTCTCCTGGAGGTTATTGACAAGATTGAGTGCGACCACCGCTGCCAGCTGCCGGCGGATGTTCTGGTCTGATGGCGAAAGCTGGGATGCCTGGCGCAGCATGAACTCCGCGTTGCGGTAATCGCGGCTTTCCTTGTAGGCGGCTGCTGCCTGCAGGTAGGGGCGTGGATCGTTGCTGACTATGGCAATCGCTTTATGGTAGGTTTGTATGGCGTTGCTGATTTCGCGCCGATCCTGGTAGGTGAGCCCCATCTCGAGATAGGCTTCCACCAAACCAGGCTGTAACTCAATGGCTTGCGCAAGATGCGCCAGCGCCTGGTCCAGGTTTCCGCGCAGGCGGTCTACTGTGCCGAGGGCAACCAATGTTTCCGGATTGGTCTGGTCCAAGACCAAACTGCGCTGCAAGGTCTGCTCCGCTTTCTCAATCTCGCCAATTTGGATTTGTTTCTGCGCGAGATTGTTCAGGACAGCCACATTTTCGGGATACTTTTCTGCCAGTTTTTGTGATGCCAGCACCGCCTGCTGAGCATTGCGGATATGGTCAAGGTCAATTTTCTGCAATTCAAAGGGTACAGGGTTTTCCACGACTGCCAGGGCAAAATGGATTGCCTGCCGGGCTTCTTCTGGCTTGCTGCTTTTTAGCAGTGCTTTTATCTTCACCTGCCAGGCAGTTTCATTTTTGGGATCGATTTTCAGGATGGTGTCAGCCTGCCGCATAGCCTCAGATAGTTCATGCCTGGCAAGCAGCGACTGTGCAATGCCTTCCTCGTAGAGGAGATTCCCGGGGTCAAGTTGGCTGGCTTTTCGCAGGCACTGAATGGCGATTTGGTGCTCGCCGAGCTGTTGGTTGATGATCGCGAGCGAGTGGAGTGCTTCTGGATTGGAGGGAAAGAGATCCGTTGCTTTACCAAAGTAGTCCTTGGCAGCGTGGTAATCCTTCTCCAGCAGTTTCACATCTCCAAGCATCTGCCAGTATTGGGCATTTTTTGGGGCGATACGGATGGCTTCTTCCAGGTGTTTGGCAGCCTGGAGGTATTGCCCGGCATCCTGGTGCATCATGGCTGCCATGGCGTGCCAATCGGGTTCATCAGGCCAAATAGCCAGGGCACGCTCAAACGATTCGGCTGCCATGAGCGGTTGATTCCGGGTGGCAATTGCCTGCAGGGCATGCAGCACAGGGTTTTCAGGTTGGGATTCAAGCAATTTCACAGCGATTTTGGCGGATGTAGCAGGCTCTGAATGAAGGCTTTGGATTGCCTGTTGGAAGTTGACATTTGGGTCCTTTCCGAAACCTGAAAGGATGTCTGCAATGGCAGTCTCATCCACCAGTACGGAAAGAACCTGAGCGGCTTGTTTGCCGTTGGTTACCAGCTTATGTAAATCGTTTTCATCTGACCAGTGCCCGTTCTTGAGCGCCTGGTTGATCTTTAGGGTTGGTAGAAGTTCAGAGGGGGCAATGGCACGACCCGCAATTGAGATCTGTTCTTCAATCAAATCGTAATCAGCATGTTGTGGGTCGTGGGCTGATGGGGCATGAGCAAGAATGTGCAAAAAGTGAGCGTTATTAGTCTGCCGGATTTTATCAACCAGGTATTCTGCCAGCAGTTTGTTGGCGATAGGATTGATCTTGGCAATAGAAAGCGCAGCTTCCAGCAAGCGGTCCGCAACCTTCCAGTTTGTTTGCTCCCAGGCGGCTTTGGCTACTGCGAGCGTATGCCAGACCCAATTGAAATGCCTGGCAATATCAAAAGCCTGAACTTTCTGGCGGACTTCCATCTCATCAAGCATCTCCACTGCCTCCCCCAATGAGGCTGCAGCTGATTTTGCGTTGCCGCTTTGCTGCACAAACAAGCTTTGAAGCGCTTTTGCGGTGGGAGAGTTGGTTTTATCAGAAAGGAAGTGTTCCCAGAGCAAGCGTGCTTTGGGCAGGTCATCATGGAGCGCTGCGTCGAGGGCAAGGATAGTTGCTGTTGAGTTGGCAATTTGCGTGCGGGTTTCCTGGGTGTTGAGGAAATCAAGAGCGTTTGACAAACACTCCGATTGGTCGGCAGCCAGGGCAAGTTCGAGCTTGAGCAGAAAGGCTGGCTCGCTGTCTGGATCAGCATTTAGCGCAAGAGAGACGTGTTTTTGGGAGACAACCAGTTCGCCAAGCATTCGTTCAAGCTGGGCAGCCCGGTAGTAAAGCCCTGCGCGATTGTAGGGAGGGTAATCCAGGTTCTGTTCTGCCGCATCACCAGCTACGCCACCAAGTGTTTCTGGAGCAAATTCCAGCTTGGTCAGGATGTCTTCAAGGGCTTCGAGGGCTGGGAGAAACTGCTGGTTGGCTGCAAGCACATCGGATTTGAGCAGTGGGTAGGCGGGATTGGTCTGGAGGACAGGCTCGAGATCTTGTATCAGCTGAAGAGCCGCCGCGGCATCACCGAGCTTCAGCACGGAATAAACCAGATCCCGGCTTTCAATGAAATCCGGGAAGGGATTATCCGAAATGGCTTTCTTGATAATGCGTGACGCTTCATCGAGTTGATCCATGTGGAGGTAGAGGTTTGCTACATTTACATATTCTTCAGTATCAATATCCTCCAACGCCAACATTTGGTTGAGGGTTTCCTTGGTATCTTCGATCTGATTCAAGTTCACGTAAGTACGCGCAAGAGTCAGGTAAAGCGCTTTGTCATCCGGTCTGAGGTGAATGGTGTCTTTGAGTGCCTGGATGGCTTCGCGGGCGTTATCATGCTCGCTCATAAAGTCGCTGTACCACAGCACATTTTCAATATCGGTTGGAGCGATCTGCATAGCAGAGCGTGCTGTCGCGAAACCTTCATCCTCAAGATTAGCTTCCATAAATGCTTTTGCAAGGATATGGCGGGTGGCGAGGTCATCCGGATCTGTCAGAACAGCTTCCTGCAGTGATGCCAGGCTGATATCCGTTAACCCAAGGGCGAGGGCGGTCTTTCCGGTTTGGAACTGGAGGTGGTGATACGAACGCGGAGATCTTGCTTCCGGAAAATCCAGGAGTTGGAGGTAGTCCTGGTAGGCGGCTTCGTGCATGCCGAGGGTTGCCTTGAGATCTGCCTGCAGCAATCGCATGTCAAACAATCCATCCCGTTCTTGTTGCCGTTCTTCCATAATGGAAAGCAGCTGGGACATCTCTTTCAATTCCTGGGCTCCGGGTTTGATCCCATGGCTGTAGCTATTGATCAAAAGTTCGGCGTAGGATTTCAAAGTGCTGTCTGAACGATTCGCCTGCCAGGCAAATCGCAGGACCGGCTTTGCCCCGTTCAAATCTCCCATAGCTGCCAGAGTTTGTCCCAAGACCAATGCCAATTCCGGATCGGAAGTGTAATCATCTTCAAGGGGAGCAATCGTCGCCCAGGATTGGTCAATGTAGCCGTGGGTTAAATAGGCTTGCGCCAATGCTTTGCGAACAGAAGTGCTGGACGGATCAAGTTGAAAAGCCTGGCGGAGAACGCTGATGGCTTCCGTCGGCTGATCGTTCGCGAGATAAAGTGCTCCGAGGGCACTCAGAATCGCAGGATCATCCGGTAAGGCTGCCTTGGCTTTGCGCAGGGCTTGCATAGCTTTTTCTTCCTGCCCCAGGCTGGTCCATATCCGGGCAAGTGAAAGCCAGCTAGCCGGCTTTTCGGGGGCAACGGCTGAGGCTTCTTCAAGGTACTGAATGGCTTCATTGTTTTTTCCAGTAGCAATCAGGGCGTTGCAGAGCAATACCAGGGCTTCACCGTCAAATGCGTCCTTTTTGAGGAATGCCTGGGCAATTGGGATTGCTTTTTCGGCATGGGCAGCCTTGATCGCGATTTCTGCAAAGTTGAGCAGATCTGCCCGCGAAGGCTCACTCGAAGCATGGATTAAATCCTGGTAGATCCGAAAGGCGTTTTCTGGCTGTTGAGATTGGAGGTAAAGGGAGGCAAGATCCTTTTTGTTGGCTTGATTTTGGGGTTCGAACACAGCCAACAACGCGCTTGATTCAATCGCTTCGTCGATGTTTGCCAAGCGGCGATCGATCTGACCGGAAAGCTTGATAGCCTCCAGGTCATTAGGGTTTTCCGCAAGCGCCTTTTGGATAAAACTACTAGCGGTTTGATATTTCTTGTTTTCAAAGGCATAACGTGCAGCTTTGAGATTATCTGATTCGGACGAAAAGCGGGAAGTGCTGGTTTGCAAAGTCTTTTTCTCGAGCGCCTTTTCAAGCGATTGGGTGCTTTCAGGATCGGTGGCATTGATGACGGGATAACGCAAGGCATAAAGGGCTTTGGTGGCTTCGTCCGGGACTTCCTGCAGGAGCTCATAGCCGTAATCAGGATCATCATTTGCAATCAGGAATTCCGCGTATTCCTTTTTATAAGTCGTGTTGTCTGGCTGGAGGCGCAGAATTTCTTCCCAGGTCTTGCGGGCTTCTTCGGGGTTGGAGGGCTCAAGTTCCAAAGCGAGGTTGCGCAGGATTTCAGCTTGCTGACGATTCAAGGCGTTGAAGGCATGGTCAATTGCGCGGGAGGCTTGCGCGGGCTGCCCTGCAAGCTGACTGAGAACCGCTTGCTGGCGGAATGCTTCAACCCCTGATGGATCCGTATTTTTGCTGGAATCCCCGTCAGATGTTTGCGACTGAGCCAGAAAGCTATTCGCGAGGAGTTTAATCAGCGAATCCTCTTCAAAGGCACGCATGGCGCGAAGGGTGCAAATCTGGAGTTCGACAGGAGCTTTTTGAAGCCTTCTGCGATAGGTTTGATAGCGGGCACTTTCATCCAATTGGTTGACAATCACCTGATGGACGATTAATTCGCCCAGAGACTGTGCGTGAGTTGAAGAGAGCGTGGAAACCAGGCTATCCATGGCAGTTTCAAAATCAGGCACAAGTTGGGGAAGAATCGCGAGAGCAGTCTTCCAGACCGGCAATCGACCTTTGCCAGAAAGCAACTCATCAGAAAGTGCTTTCCATGAGCCTTCCCTGCGTCGGAATTCGCGCAAATGGATGGAAAGCAGAGCAGCATCCGCCAGGCTGGTAGGTTCCAAACCGGTAAGGCGGGTCATTTCAAAAACATTTGCCACGCGATCGATTATTTCCGGTGGGAGGTTAATTTCCAGGTTGGTCAAATCCTGCTCATGCAAGGTGGCGTCGAGAGAGAAAAGCGCAAGGACGCCAGCCTTCCAGCGGGTTAAATCATCGGAAGCAAAGGCAAGCCATTGTTCCAGGTTGGGTGTACTCTCAAGGAAGTGCCAGGCGAGCGGTTCGGCGCGAAAAGCGCTGGTCACGGCGCGCGTAGTTTGCGGATCAAAGCGGATCTGGATTTGATCAAGCAATTTCTCAATCGACATTGTCACTCCTTTCGGAAGGGTTAGGGCATAGCTCCAATAAAGGGTTTGATCATGTAATAAGCACCCGCAAACAAAACCAGGCTCAAGAAGACGAAGAAAATGCCAATGCCGGTATTGGATTTGGCAAGGTCATTAAGGGAAGTAATGAGAAGCGAGGCGTTTCCGACCAACCCTGATACTCCTTCGGTGATCCCTTTCTCCGCTAATTTAGTAGCTGATTCGGCAATACTTTGAATGCCGCGGCCGAGGGATTGTTTTACCAGGATGACGATGCTTAGAATCAGACAAAGAAAGCCCAGTGCGAAGAGTACGATTGAAACAATCAAAAGGACCTGATCTCCGTTAGTTTGCATAAATAACCTCCGATGAAAATACTTATCGGAGGTTATGTTGCAACTACTATGCCAAGCCTCTCAGCCTGACCCGTAAAAGGGATTATTTGGTGATGTCTTTAGGCAAATGGTTGAGGTCAATTGTGGGCTCGTCGCAAAACACGACAGCGCGCTCTATCGCGTTACTTAACTCGCGAATATTCCCCGGCCAATCGTAGTCGATCAGAGCTTGCATTGCTGCCGGGGAGACATCCAGGATGTTGGCACCCAGACGTTTGTTGAACTTTCGGATCATGTAACCGACCAGCTCGGGGATATCCTGGCGGCGCTCTGTTAATGGGGGCAAATCCAGGTCGACAACCTTCAACCGATAATACAAGTCTTCCCTGAATTCGTGCCTCGCGATCATTTCCTTAAGGTCGCGGTTCGAGGCGGCAATCACCTGGACGTCAACTCGAATCAGGTTTGTTCCGCCAACCCGCCTGAAGGCACGTTCTTCGAGGGCTCGTAAGAATTTAGCCTGGAGATCGACCGGCATGGAAGAGATTTCATCGAGAAACAGGATACCTCCGTCGGCAATCTCCATCAAGCCATTCCGTCTACTGGTCGCGCTAGTAAAGGAGCCTGCTTCATGCCCAAACAGCTCGGACTCAAACATGGTCGGTTGGATGGCAGGGCAGTTGATGTCAATGAAGGGTTTTCCCGATCGGGGTCCATTGCGGTGAATATATTTCGCCAGCACTTCCTTGCCTGTACCGGTTGGTCCGGTGATCAGGACTGAAACTGAAGACTCCGAAGCACGACCTGCCAATTCCAGGATGTGTTTCATCTGAGGCGTGTCACCGACAATAAATTCATCCAGGTTGCCCTTGTTACTGCGAAAATGCGCCAGTTCGCGGCGCATAAATATGACTTCAGCGGCACGATTGACTGATTTTTCAAGTTCAAGCAAATCGATAGGTTTTTCCATGAAATCCTGCGCGCCATTTTTCATGGCTTCCACAGCCATCGAGACCTCCCCGTGTGCTGTGACAATGATCACCTGCGGGCGTAGGGGCAGGCGGGATGTTTCTGTAAGCAAATGAGGTCCGTAGCCGTCTGGTAAGCGCACGTCGAGGACGACGATGTCCGCGACACCCTCCGAGATGACAGCACGGGCATCCGCCAGCGTGCCAGCTTCGAGCACTTCGAAACCTTTTGAACGTAAGAATTCAGACATGACCATCCGAGCGGTCTCTTCATCATCAACGACTAAAATTGTTGCTGCCATCAAACTCCTTATGTCGCTTTCAGGAGGAAGACGTGGAACATCGTCCCACCTGGAAAACTCTCAACAAAGATATTTCCTTTATGTGCCGTGACAATACGGCGCGAGATCGCCAATCCCAAGCCAGTGCCATTTGCTTTGGTGGTCAGGAATGGCTCAAAAACGTGTTCAATCAGGTCTTCAGGAATACCTGGTCCTGAATCCGCTACAATGATCTCGTATTGAGGTGGATTGGTCTCAGGTGAAACTGGATGAATTTTAATGTTCAAACTGCCACCTTCATTTTCCATTGCCTGAATGGCGTTACTGATCAGGTTAACAAAAACCTGTTCGATCGCGCGAGCATCTGCCAGTACTAACGGGTTGGCAGGCTGCTGCTCAAGATTGTAACTGATATTCAAGCGGTACATCCTCGGCGCCCACCGCTCCAGGATGGAATTGATCAAGCTTGCGAGGTCAACCGGAGCAAAATTGTATTCGATTGGTTTGGAAAAAGTAAGGGTTGAATCCATTAAATGAGTCAGGCGCAGGCAGTCATTCTGCAGGCGCGATACCAGATCTGCATGGGGATCATCGGGCTTCATGGTTAACCCCATCAACTGCAGTCCCGTGGAAATACTGTTGATTGGGTTTTTCACCTCATGCGCAAAAATAGCCGATACCTCACCCAGGAATGCTCTCTGTTCAAGCTGCTGGGAGTGGGCACGGATCTGCTCAGTCTGGCTGATATCCCGCAGTATCAACACGATGCTGCGGACTTTTTCTTTTTCGACCACGGGGATGCAGAGAACCTGAGCCATGAAGGAACCGCCAGAGCGGTTGTTGAGGCTTAAATTGTTCCCAACCAGGGTGCTGATACCTTGTTGGGCCGATTTGTAAAGCGCGGAAAGAGTCTCATTGCCGATCAGAACCATGTCCGCTTTTTGCCGGAAAACCTCTTTGCTGGCATAGCCAAGCAAAAACTCGGCAGCTGGATTCATCTCTGCGATGCGCAGATCCGGTGTGAGGATAATGACACCTTCCTCAAGGTTGTCGGTGATGGCATGTTGGATCTGGACAACGTGCCTGATGTTGGTGAGAGTCCGTTGTGCGCGTTCGAGGCTGTTTAGCCCCTGGATAGCCGAAGCGGCATGGGTGGACATCAGTGCCAGGTAGCGCAGTGTGTCATCATCCGGATAAGGCGTTTCACCGGCTGCGATCAGCAAGCCCTGGGGTGAGTCGTTATGGAGGAGGGGCAGTGTGAGCAGATAATGATAGCCCTCCATCAGCGCGCTCTCCTGCAGCACGTTTTGAGGCTCACGCGTCAGCTTCCAGAGTTGCAATGTAGACATATTCTCAAGCAGATCAATCTCCAGTTTGTCTGGGAAAGCATCTGGTTGGGAAGATGAGCTGTTGCGTTGAAGCTGTGTTTCATCGCGGGGGTTAACACGGTAGGAGATGATCAGCTTTGGATTAAGCATCCGCTGAAGAATTTGGTTTGCGGTCTGGAAAACCGCCTGCGAGGAATTTTGGCTGCCCAGCGTGGTTAAAAGAGAAAAATTATCGAAACGATATTCTTGTTCCAGCAAATCTCTTCTGATCTCGAATTCAGAATCAGGGGGCGAAAAGGTGAGAACAACAACCTGGTTGGTAAGGCTGATGGGAAGAATTCGCATGGTAGCGAGAATTAAGTCGCCGCTGGCTATTTGCAGGCGCACCGGGCGGCTTTGGTCTCCGGTTGGGTTTGTATCCGGGTCACCCGGGATCAGGGTGTATAGCGAAATCTCCTTGAGAGTGTCGGGTGTAAAGGCAGTCAGGTCGTAAAATTTGCGATTGGCGTTGAGGATCTTGTCATCCGTGCGCCGATAGACAAGCGCGGCGGCAGGGATTAACTCCAGGATCAGAGAACGGTCCAGCAATGTGAAATCCTGATGGGAATCACCTGGTGATTTTGGGCTGTTCTGGTCGAGTGAGGCAGGGACCATACTACCTGTTTTTACTTTGACGGAGATTTCCGGGCAAGATGCCTTCCATCGAACGGTATTTGGCAACTGTGCGGCGGGCGATTTCGATTCCCTGCTCCTTGAGCAACTGCTGGATTTCAGAGTCGCTCAGTGGATGTTCTTCGTCTTCGATTATCTGCTTAATCAGGGTTCGATGAGAGAGGCTCCGATCAAAGAAGATCGCAAGCGGAACAATTTTTTTATTTGGAAGCTGAACTGTCTTACTGGAAACTGCACGCGAGATCGTGGATTCATGCATATCGAGCATAGTCGCGATTTCTGCGCGTGTCAGAGGTTTCATTTCCAAATCGCCTTGCAGGATGTAATCTTTTTGGAGGACTACCAGCTTCTCAAGCAGGAGTTTTAATGCGTTTGACCGCTGCTGGATGCATTTGATCAGAAGAGTTGCCTTTTCAATATCGCTGCGCCACTCCTCGGTTTTGTCCGGCTCCATTTGTTTTAGAGAGGATTTGAACAGAGGGTTTACCCGAAGAGTACCTCGGATCGGAAGGATGATCTCAACGACCAAAGGATTGGCAGGGTTTTCATTGAGATGATAGATGAGGATGTCGGGCTGGTGAAAGACCTGCGAATCGTTGCTGTTGGGATTACGCACGTCGCCCCAGTGTGCGCGCGCTGGAAACGGGTTGAGATTTTCGCTGATGAAAGCCGCGACTTTTTGGATCTGCTGCGGACTGGTCATCAATGCGTGGGCGATTTCCGAGTAGTGATGCTGGCTCATCGGGTGAAGATACTTCGACACGACTTCCCGCGTGTGGGCCGGTACATTCATGGTCTCTGAAAGGACTTCAACCTGTGCCAGCATGGCTTCAATTGGGTTGGCTGAACAGACACCTACCGGGTCGTACCGTTTAAGCTTTTCAATCAGAGCTGTGATCTCTGATGGCAAGCGATGATGGTAGCGAGCGACCTCGAGGGCAGTAGTTGTGAGGAAGCCGTCCTCGTCGAGATGGGTGAGGATGTAAGCTGCCACTATGCGGTCTTCAGTGGGCAGGTCAGCCGCTGCCTGGCGCAGGACGTAACTGGGGAGATCAATCAACTCTGATACAAAAGGTTCCTCCGGTACTTCGCTGGCGCTGGAGGCTGAACCGGTGTAGAAATCTTCGCGTGGGGAAATGAAAACGATTGGATCCTGCGACTCTGAAGAGGTTGGCTGACTGCAGATCGGACATGGTCCCTGTGGGGGAAGGGGTCGCTTGCACATTGGGCAAGTGCGCTCTTCGACCATCTCGAGTGCGGGGTTCGAAGCAAGCTCCGAGTCGATCTTTTGCTGGAGTTCTTCCAGAGTCAGTCCAAGCAGGGTCATTGTCTGAGCCAGGTGTGCCGACATGGAGGTGGTGGTCTGTTGACTTGGGAGTATCAGCATAATTTACCTTCTGCAAAACAGATTAAATCTGTCAGTTTGCTTTGTGCAAGAAGTATACCAGAGGTTCCGACGGTGTGTTTGCCTTGACATGCCTTGACATAAGCGCTGACATCGGGAAATTTCTTTTCTTGACACAAGTTGAATTGACAGGGACTAATGGTTCTTTCAAAAATATCAAATTGGTATGGTTGACCGCTTTTCGTCTGGTCCAAATGGCAGGCACGGGGGCCTGCCACTACGCCGGCACGGGGGTTGCCACTACACCGGCACGGGAGCCTGGCACTACGCCGGCACGGGGCTTGCCACTACGAAGAAACGGGGATCTGGCAAATACAACCGTTCTGTGAAGCAAAGATCCAAGCAAGATGCGGTTGTCTCTTCCAAATCAGAGAGTCCAAACCCGTTGCCGCCTGCTTATGACCATCCTTGGAGGACCTATGGAAAAAAGATAAATGGCAAACCTGTAGTGAACACTTTACCAACCGAATAGGACATTTCTAAATTGTTGAGATTAGGACATTTCTAAATCGCCTTGACAGCCTTGACATGCCTTGACATGCCTAACTCTATGCCTGATTCTATTCTGACTTTTTTGCGCGTGGAGTTTTCAGCGCTAGAAGAGCGCAAGAAGAGTGTCCCTTTTACGGGCGGGTGGCTTATAATCAAAGAAAAAAGGAGAAGGATTTCCAGAGGATATGATCAAACCTTCAACAACTGTAGCAAATCTCAAACCATACTTTTTTGCTGGTTTGAAAGGCAAATTGGCAGATCTGGCTGAACGAGGTGTGGATGTGATCCGGTTGGACATGGGTTCCCCAGATCTACCACCTGCGGATTTTATTATTAATCAGCTGGTTGAATCAGCTCGCAACCCTAAAAAACACGGCTACTCACCAGCCGGCGGCACACCAGAGTTTCTCAAAGCGGTCAGCTCCTATTACAAACGGCGTTTTAATGTTAATATCAATCCTGACACTGAAGTATTGGGTTTGATCGGATCCAAAGAGGGCTTGTTCAACCTTAACCACACCCTGCTTGACCCCGGTGATATGGTGCTTTTGCCAGACCCATATTACCCTGTTTACCTGGCTGGTGCCCAGCTGACTGGCGCCCGTTATCACTTTATGCCATTGCTGAAGAAAAACAACTTTTTACCGGATTTTGATGCCATCCCTGAGGACGTTGCCAGGGAAGCGAAGATCATGTGGCTCAATTATCCGAACAATCCGACTGGTGCAACAGCAGACTTGAGCTTTTATGCCAAAGCAGTTGCCTATGCTCGCAAATATGACATCCTTATTGCCCATGATGCCCCTTATTGTGATCTGGCATTTGGGGACTACAATCCTCCCAGCATTTTAGAGGTGGAAGGCGCGAAGGATGTGGCAGTGGAATTCAATTCCCTCTCAAAAACGTATAATATGGCTGGCTGGCGCATTGGCATGGTGGTTGGTAACGCTGAGATCATCCGATTGCTGGCGACATACAAGAGTCAGATCGATTCTTCGAACTTTGCCCCGATCCAAGATGCAGCCGTGGTTGCCCTGACGTCGGATCAGGCATGGCTGCGAAATCGCAACAAGATCTACGAGGCCCGTCGTGATGTGGTCTATCAAGGCCTGGTTGATGCCGGCTTCGAAGTGGATCTGCCGGAAGCCGCTCTGTACCTCTGGGCGAGGTTACCCAAAGGCTTTTCAGACCCTGTGATGTTCTGCGCCGATCTGCTTGAAGACACTGGCGTGAGCATCACGCCGGGTGTGATCTATGGTCCCAGCGGCGCTGATTACATCCGAATTTCAATTGTGATCCCCACCGACCAGATTGAGGAAGCTATGCGGAGAATTAAGGATTGGGTTGAGAAGCACCGATAAACAAACCACGAACGAACAAATCACAGCCGAAGCTGCACGTGAAGCAACCCTGATGGTGGGTGTTTACCTTCGCTCAGAAGAGGACCCCAGATTTGCGCTTGAAGATTCCCTGCAGGAACTGGCATTGCTGGCAGATACAGCAGGCCTTGAAACAGTGGGCGTGGTCACTCAAAACCTGTCAGCCCCCAATTCACGCACATACGTCGGAAAAGGAAAACTTGATGAGATCAAGTTGTTGGCTGACGAGTTGAACGCGAAAATTATCTTATTTGATAACGAACTATCGCCTCGGCATCAGCGTGAGCTTGAAAAAGAATTGGGCGATGGCAAGAGAGTCATTGACCGGACGACCTTGATCCTGGACATTTTTGCGCAGCACGCCAACACCCGGGAAGGAATGCTGCAGGTGGAGCTGGCGCAATATCGCTACCGCTTGCCTCGTCTGACAGGCGCCTGGACACACCTTGCCAGGCAAGCCGGTGGGGCTTCGGGCAGATCGGGTGGAGTGGGGGGTGTCGGCTTGCGCGGACCTGGTGAGACCCAGTTGGAAGTAGACCGGCGTGAGATCAAAAAGAAGATCGTCAAACTCGAAGATGAATTGGATAAGGTGCGCGAGCATCGCAAACGGTATCGCCAACAGCGAAGAAAATCCAATATACCGGTGGTGGCACTGGTGGGCTATACCAATGCTGGCAAGTCAACGCTGCTTAATAAACTGACAAATGCGGACATTTACGTTGCTGATCAGCTTTTTGCCACGCTTGACCCAACCACCAGGCAGCTTGAATTGCCTTCGGGTGAGACCGTCTTGCTGACAGACACAGTGGGTTTCATCCAGAAACTACCTGCCGACTTGGTGGCAGCCTTCCGGGCGACCTTGGAAGAGATTTTGGAAGCGGATTTGTTAATCCATTTAGTCGAGGCTTCCCACAAGAACGCCCAATCGCAGAGACTGACCGTGCTGGAAACGTTGGAAGAGATCGGCGCAGCAGAAATCCCGATTCTGACAGTCTACAATAAAATCGACCTGTTAAGTTTAGACGAGATTGAGGAATTAAAGAAGATTGCAGAGCCGAACTCGGTTTTCATCAGCGCATTGACTGGTGAAGGTCTAAGCGAATTGGCAGAAGCTATCGCAGTTGGGACTTATCAGACCTTTGTGCATGTGAAAGTCAAGCTGCCTTATTCGGAAGGCGGGCTGGTTTCATTGATGCACGAAAAAGGGCATGTCAGGGATATTCAACACCTGGAGGATGGCATTTTGATCGACGGAATGCTCCCCAGGCAGTTACTCGCGTCTTTTGCAGCCTACCGGATATAAAAAAAGCCAGGTAATCCTGGCTTGAACGTTGCGGGAAATCAGTGATCAGTCGTTATCAATGGTGAGAACTTCTCTACCCTGATAAAAACCGCACTTTGGGCAGACACGATGAGGCAGGCGAGGCTCACCGCAATTTGGGCAGGTAACAACGTCGCGAGCTTTAAGAGCATCATGCGCGCGACGGCGGTCCCGGCGCCCGGAAGACAGTTTTCTTTTAGGTAATGGGGTCATCTTTAACTCCTCATAGACAATTAAATTAACTTATTTATTCTACTCACGAAAGCTGGATTGGTCAAGGCCAAATTTTTGGTATGCGTTTCAAAAGTCGATAGTCAAGGGAAAAAAGAGGAAGTTCCTATACAATTAGTTTTGATAACAAAAGAAAGGAACTTCCAATGACCATAACAGTCAGACTAAGTATAAGCGTAGAAACAGAAAATGGGGAGAGGAAAAGCATTCTGGATAGCAGATTACCGGTCAGGCAAATTTGGAAGGGGGTTTTTCGTAGTTTTCGTAGCTCGGGTTCCTTCTCAACTGACCCTAAGCGGAGCGAGTGTGGCTGAACTCGGCATTAATTCGTGGATGAACGAAAGCCGGATTGAACAACACAATCCGGACGAAACAACTTTCTTCTTTAACATAATGTGGCTGCCGGGTGAGATTGACCCTCAGTTGGTCAATCCGCCGACACGAGATGTTTTAGCGGATTGAGGACGGGGAGAGGTGCATGCTTATGTGCGTTACGACGTCCTCAATCCCGACCTGCCAACTTCAAATTTTTTATAGTTGTTGAGCAAGCAGGCAAATTAAACACTTGCAACACTTACAACACTTATAAACTTATTTTTGAGCATTTACTTGCTTGCGATTACAATACATCTGCTATTACTTACTGAAAGAGGTGTAAATGCTCAGTGTAATTCCCATCGCAGATGCTTTAAGTCTTGTTTTGGAAAGATTTCGCTGCAAAACCGGACGCGTTGAATACATTGGTTTGCAGGAAACACTCAACCGTTACCTTGGCGCGGATATCATTGCCGAGGAGGACGTGCCGGCTTTTGACCGCTCCACGGTCGATGGTTTTGCCGTCAGAAGCGCAGATTTACGCGGCTGCTCGGACTCAATCCCGGCACTTTTACAAAAATCCGGAGAGTCCATGATGGGTCACTCGTATGATATCCCGCTCACACCTGGCACCTGTGTTTACGTCCCAACCGGCGGTGCAGTGCCCCCTGAAGCGGATGCGGTGGTTATGCTGGAGTACACGGAAGCTTTGGGGGGCGGTCAGTTCGCTTTCTATAAGCCTGTGGCGCCAGGGGCGAACCTGATTTTACGCGGTGAAGACCTCAGGCAGGGGGAGGCTATACTCAAATCTGGCAAGAAAATCGGAGTGGCGGATATCGGCACGCTTGCTGCACTTGGAAAGACCGAAGTGCCAGTCTTCCCCCGACCTGTGGTGGGGATCATTTCCACCGGGGACGAACTCGTCGCGCCAGGCGAAAACCTGAAACCCGGGCAGATCCGGGATGTCAATTCTGATATGTTGAGGGCGGCTGTTGAGCAACAAAACGGAATTCCGATCAGCAAAGGCATCGTGGAAGACAATTTTGATGCATTAAAGGATGCCTGTAAAGGCTTGATCCCGGAGGTGGATGTGTTGCTGGTCTCAGGCGGTACATCCGTGGGAGAAAAAGACAACATGCCCAGGGTTGTGGCTGAGATGGGCGAAATTTTAGTCCACGGTCTGGCTGTGAAACCCGGCAAACCAACTATTATTGGTGAAATCGAAGGCAAGGCAGTGTTCGGTTTACCAGGAAATCCAGTGGCAGCATTCTTTGTCTTTGATTATTTGATGAAACCCCTCCTGCTAGGGCTGCAGGGAAATAGGGTGGAAACCGGGCAGTCGGCAGCGAGGCTTACCCGGGCGGTGTCATCCAATCACGGCAGAGAAGAGTTCATCCTGGTGCGTCTGGATGGTAACGAAGCAGAACCCGTCCCGAGCAAGTCTGGGTTGATCAGCACGGTTTCGCGTGCCAACGCTTATTTCATCATTCCCAGGGACCAGGAAGGTTTGCCGAAAGGCGCTCTGGTCCAGGTAACACGATTGTGAGGTTTTATGTCCTTTACCTACTTATCCAACTATCCCCTAGAAGAAGCCCGCGAGATGTTTCTGAAAGCTCTCGATCAGGCAGGTTTGAAGCCGCGGGTGGAACGCATTCCAACGAGCGAGGCTAATGGGCGCATCACGGCAGAAGCCGCCTATGCCCGAATCTGCGCCCCGCACTATAACGCCTGTGCCATGGATGGCATCGCGCTTCAAGCCAACCTTACGTATGGTGCCAGTGAAACCCGACCAGTGACTCTGCCGGAAAATTCCTTTAAATGGGTTAACACCGGTGATCCACTTCCGGATGATTGTGACTGTGTGGTGATGGTCGAAGATGTGATCGAAACCGAGCAGGGGGTGCAGCTCTTTGGCGCTGCCGTACCATGGCAAAACGTTCGCCAGATCGGCGAAGATATTTCTGCGGGAGACATGGTTGTGCCCAGTTTTACTGAGCTTAGCCCCTCAGCCTTAGGCGCTTTGCTCGCTGTGGGGGTGATGGAGGTGTCGGTGATTCGCAAACCGGTTGTGGGCATTATCCCCACAGGCAATGAGCTTGTAGCTCCCAATTCAAACCCCAAATCCGGAGATATCATCGAGTTCAATTCGACCATTTTCTCGGGCATGATGCATGATTGGGGCTGCGAGGCAAAGGTCTACCCGGTAGCCAGCGACACGCCTGAAGCAATCATTAGCAGACTAAAATCTGCGATTTCGGAATGCGACCTGGTGCTGCTCAATGCCGGATCTTCGGCTGGGCAGAAGGATTTTTCGATTGAAGCGATCCAAACTGTTGGTTCAGTGGTGCTGCATGGGATTGCGATAAAGCCAGGGAAACCGACCATTCTCGGCATGACCAGGAAAGATGCGCAGGTCGTTCCCCTGATCGGTTTGCCAGGTTATCCGGTATCCGGGATTCTGGTGCTCGAGCAGTTAATCAAGCCCGTGCTGTCATTGATGGCTGGGCGCCAGCTTGAAGTGCGAGAATTTGTGGAGGCGGCTGTCTCGCGCCGGTTGGTCTCCTCGTTGAAACATCTTGAGTTTATTCGTGCCCGGCTTGGAAAAGTTGGGGGCAGGATTGTGGCGGTGCCGCTCAGTCGCGGCTCAGGGGTTGTCAGTTCATTTGTGAAAGCGGATGGAATCATTCACGTTCCTCAAAACGTGGAAGGTTACGAAGCTGGTGAAAAGGTAAGGGTGGAGCTGCTGCGCCCGATGAGGGAAATTGAACAGACGCTGGTTATCACTGGCAGTCACGACCCGCTGATTGACGAGGTTATAGACATCATGCGGCGAACCTGGCCCAACAGTTTTGTCGCATCTTCGCATGTTGGCAGCATGGGCGGAATCATGGCGGTCAAACGCAGCGAAGCCCACTTGGGGGGTGTGCACCTGTTGGATGAAGCCAGCGGCGAGTATAACCGGGCATATATACGCAAGTACATTCCTGAAGGGGGTGTGCAGTTGGTGCGTTGTGTGCGGCGCAGCCAGGGACTAATGGTAGTTAAGGGTAATCCGCTTGGAATCAAGGGAATTGAGGATTTACCTCGGTTGCGCTACGTAAACCGCCAGAAGGGCAGCGGGACACGCATTCTGTTGGACTTCCTCCTGAAACAAGCTGGTCTGAATAGCGAGGGGATAAAAGGCTACGAAAGAGAAGAGATCACTCACACAGCTGTAGCGGCGGCGGTTGCGGCTGGCAGTGCGGATGCTGGTATGGGGATCCTGGCAGCTGCACGGATCTATGATCTGGAATTCATCCCCATCTGCGACGAAGAATATGACTTTCTGATCGCTTCCGAAAGCCGTGATCACCCGCAATTCCAAAGGTTCATGCAGATCCTGCAAAGCGAAGAACTGGCTCGGCGTCTGGAAGCAATGGGCGGTTACAAACTGGACCGACCTGGCGAGCTGATTGAGATTTGATGAATCAAAATAGAGGTGAAAATGACAGAAGCAATCCGTGTTTCTGTGCTGATTTCGAGCGATAAAGGTGCGAAGGGAGAGCGTGAAGACTTAAGCGGACCGGCGATCTCAGCGATACTGCAGGGTCTGGCGGAGGTTGTTGCTTTGGATGTTGTGCCCGATGAAAAAGAACTTATCATTGAAAAATTAATCGACTATGCGGATAGATTAAAGGTCGACATCGTCTTTACCAGTGGTGGAACGGGGTTTGCGCCAAGGGATGTGACCCCCGAAGCCACGCTTGAAGTATGCGACCGGCTGGCACCCGGGATCACAGATGCGATGCGGCTTCGAAGCCTGGAGGTGACGGATCGGGCGATGCTCTCGCGAGCCGTTGCTGGTATCCGCGGCAGGACGTTGATCATAAATCTCCCTGGAAGCCCCAAAGCCGTTAGAGAATGCCTGGAGGTTTTTTTGCCGGTCATGGATCATGCCGTCGAGACTCTGCGCGGTGAAGCGGTTGAATGTGCCCGGCAGCCTGAGTAGACCTTTTGAGAACTACAATAAAAAATGCCCTGGGTGGGAGTCGAACCCGCAGCCGACTGATTCCAAGTCCACTCGATTTTTCTCGATAGCGTATATAGGAGGGAGTTTTAGTCTATTGCTAAATCCTGTGGCGGTCAAAATTGTCTATTTTATCCACTTTTCTATCCTTTCTATTCAGGAGGCACCGCGATTGCACCAGAGATCATCTAGGAAGGCTGCTCGACGGGTACAATTATGCCAGTTGCGTTTTAAATAACAATCCTAACGAATGTCATGGTAACTGGTAGTTTTTCTGATATTAATGTGGTAAATTTTTCAACATTAAATCACACCCAGTTTATCAATGGCTGCACCTTTGGAAAAGGTCATTTGATCTGTTTGGTTAAAAAAGGTAAAAATGCAAAACGAAGGATACTTAGACGCACAGTCCGCCGAATCGGAATTATCTACCAACCGCCGTAATTTTATTGCAGGGTTATGGCACGGTGCTTTTCTGGCTTTGGCAATGGCTTTAACTGAACCTACAACTGTTATTTCGGCCTTTGTGGCAGACCTGACTGGTTCAACGATTTGGGTGGGCGGGCTTTCTACCGTGTTGGTAGTGGCGGGTACCCTGCCGCAAATATTTGTTGCCCGTTGGATCGAGCCTAAACCACGAAAACTGCCATACCTCATTGCAGCAATTTCACTGCGGGTGATTAGTTGGGGAACACTTGCCTGGCTCATTTTTACAATTGGAGACAAACACCCCACACATATGGCATGGGCATTGGTGGGAATGCTGACAATTTTTTATGCCGGGGGCGGCATTGCTAATATTCCTTACACCGATATTATTGGGAAGGTGATCCCTGCAGGAAAACGGGGAGCATTTTTTGGTGGCAGAAGCGCTTTGGCGGGGCCGCTTTCTATTGGCTCTGCTTTTGCGGCAACGCAAATCCTGGCAAAAGTAGCTTATCCGAATAATTACGCTTTGTTATTCGCTTTGGCTGCTGCAGGACTGGCGATTGCTTCACTGGGTTTTTGGGCGATGAAAGAACCGATATCAACTACTGTTAAAAACAGTGTTTTGCCCTGGCATGAATATTGGCATCAGCTGGTTTTTGCGAGTCGAAAAATTAAAACCCTTATCGTGGTTCAGCTTTTGACCGGATTTAGTTTAATGTCAATGCCGTTCTATGTGGTCTTTGCCCGTGAAAATCTGCATGCGCCGGATGAAGCGGTGGGCTGGTTTTTGCTGGTTCAAGTATTGGGTGGTACAATCGCTAGTCTTTTTTGGGCGCGCCTGGTAGATCGCGCTGGGAGCAAGCACATGCTTTTTTATTGTGCATTAATCTCTACTTCAATCCCACTATTAGCCATTGCCCTCAGTTCATTCGGATGGGTGGGTTTGCTACCTGTATTTTTCCTGGTCGGTACTATATTAAATGGTCGTAATGTGGGTTTCCAGAGTGCACTACTTGAGCTTGCTCCGGAGGAGCAGAGAAGCAGTTATGCAGGACTAAACGCGGTTCTTACTTTACCAATTGCTTTTTTATCACTTGCAGCGGGATATTTCCTGCAACATTGGTATTATACAACACTGTTTTTAGTGACAGCGATATTTGTTGGTACAGGATCCGCAATGATTTATCGCTGGGCAAAAAATGAGAAAAATCTTTTGTGATGGGAAATATTTATAGCCAAACGAATAGGATATAACTTACAAAAATGTTGATATTTGTTTGTGTTTTGGCTAATATTTTTATATTCAGGTTTCTACTGGACGTAAAATCATCAAATTCAACCAGTACGGTTACGGTATTCGGCTGAAAACCATGGAGATACGAGATGATTTCATCTCCTTCACCAACAGCACGCGGCATGGAAAAGCGGTCACAGAACATTCAGCTTCTGCGCGCGCCAATCCATCCGTCAATGATAGCGAAAATCTCCGAAAAATTCCGCTATAAATCAGGAATCACACCAACATTACAATTCTAATGGAGGAAACAAAAATGAAAAATTGTCTTTATCAAAAACCATGCGCGGTAAAAACGATGTGGCGCTTTCTGGCTGTAATGCTGGCCGGGACAATGCTTTTTGGCCTTTGCGCTTGCGGCGAATCCAAATCCACAGAAGCGGAAAAAATCGAACCTACTACGGTAGAGGTCGAGCGGGAAGCGGGGCCTGAGCCCCTGCAAATGGCAAACGAAGCCGCCGCGCTGGCCTTACGGTATTACATTTATGCCCGGCTGAAAACCGAAGAACTTATTGCTGCGGATTATGAATCTATGCCCAAGGGGGCGTTTGAAACCCTGATGGATGAGCTTGTTTTGATGTGGGAAACAGCGGATGCGATCTCAACCGAAGCGGAGAAAATTACCGATCAAGCTGTTTTATTGCTGGAGGCTGCTTCCACCGATCAGACAGTAACTTATGTTCAGCCGCCATCGCAGTTTACGATGCTCTCCGCGAAAAGGTCGGGTTTTTCAGTGATCCCTCTTGTCGCTAGTACCGAAGAAGTGATTGACCAGCAAACCTGGGCGGAAAATATAACGAAACAGTTTGATGCGCTCCGAGGCGCGCAGCGATACAAACAGCTTGCCCAGCAGCTTGGCACCGATACGAAAACAGCCGTTGAGCAGATGGCACTTGCGCAGAAGATCATCAGCGACGCCGCGTATCTGGAGGAAGCCCAAGCAGAGGTGGAAGCTTATACCCGCAGCATCAATATTTTGGAGGGATACAAGACAACCAGCAAGGTGGGGCTATTCGTCGGGGCAACAGTCGCCACCGGAGGCGGAAGCCTGACTGCACTGGCCGGCAGCAGCATGTCTGTACCGGTAGCGGGAGCTGTGATCGCGGGCGGCGTGGACTGCATTGTAGACGTTGGAAAGACCACAAGCTCCATTATATTGGGCGAGGACCATCAGGTGACGGTGGATTTTGAAAAAGCCGGGGATGTAATCCAGCCGGTTTCAATGGTGATGGGCCTGGTCACAATGGATCCAAACTCTGCGGTTGAGCAGATCGCCTTATTAGGCGAATCGATGATGGAGTGGTTTGTTCCCGGCAAAATCACAGGGATGGCGGTGGAATTCACTCAAAAAGGGGCCACCCGGGTGTTGGCGGGACTCATTGAAAATACCCCGTATGTTAAAAATGCTCTGCAAGGGTTGAATCTGCATTTCCCAAAGGAAGAAGGCGTTTCTCTTTCGGAGCTGATACTAGCCAACACTGTCGATTCCGAGGCGGCTCTTGAAAAAATGAGTGAGCTTAACGCCCAAATCTCCGTCCTCGCTCAAGAGGATGAAAGCCAGGTCCCGCCGCAAGAGGATGAAAGCCAGGCCCCGCCGCAAGAGACCGAACCTTCTGATGAAGAAGGTGGCAGCCTGACCGGAGAGCCGCAGGAAGCTGGCACGGGTTCCATCACAGCACAGGACATGGCAGGTACTTACAGCGGGAGTGCGATATTGCAGCATGTAGCAGAAGACGTGGAATCGGAAGGCAGCTTGCCGGTAACACTGCAACTGGGCGAGGGCGGTACAGGCACAGTGAGTGTGTACGGCTTTAGCGGCGAAGCACAGTATACAGGCAGCACGGTCACTTTTTCCGTGGCAATGGAGGAGGATGGCGCGACGATTTACTGTTCCTCTGAGGGGAAAGCGAGCAAAAGCGGAAGCCAGATCGTAATCAGCGGTGATATGCACTGTTCCTTTATGGGCATTACCCTTGCTTCCTATACCTGGACGGCGCAAAAATAAGCGCCTCGGTAAAACCTCCCCCAGGAAACGGCATTTCGATAAAACAGGAGGAATTGGCTCTTATTGCGCAAATTGCAGAGCACAATTATTGGAAAATTGAATATTTTGTTTTGCACGCAGTAGTGTAATCAATAAGGCATCCCCAGCCATATTGAAGTCCGTAAGTCTGTGTGGATTCTCGCCCCGCGTAGGCAACCCAGCCTTTGCCAAATACGTCAAAAACAGCAACCGCTGGATGGCCATATTTTCCATGATTCTTGCTGTTGCTGCTGTCGTTAGTTTTTACATTGCTGGCGAGGTAGGTGCGGAAGGCTTGAGCCATCTCCGAGTCACTTTATATCGGGTTCGGAATCAGCGATAGGTTTTTGTGGCCGACAACGAATAAAACGATGATGCCGATCAGCGCGCCGCCGATTAGCGAGGAAAGTAACAAAGGATATAAAATTGCTGCAAGATGAACCTAAAAACATCAAAAATGTCATGCGAGTGGGAGTAAACCTTGTTCAATCTTAGAAAATCGAGTAATTTCAGTAGAGTCGACAATATCTTCCACCTGAAAATCAATTATCCACCTCCCTACCTTCTATCTATCAGCTATCACCTGGCAGTTATCACCTGCCCTACCGATATGGTAAGATAAAACACATGCTGAAAAACCTGATAGAAACCATGCGTCCCCGCCAATGGACGAAAAATTTTGTCATTTTCGCTGGTCTTGTCTTCGACCGCCAGCTCTTTTTTGCTTCGTCTGCTTTGCGCGTTCTGGCAGTCTTTTTCCTCTTCTGCATGGTTTCCGGGCTCACTTACACCATTAATGACATCATCGATCTGAAAGCTGACCGGCATCACCCGCAAAAATGCCACCGCCCGCTTGCTTCTGGTCGTTTGGCTCTGAAACATGCTGTCATCTTCGTCATTCTCCTCTCGCTCGTAGTCTTTAGCGCGGCTTTTCTTCTCTCCTGGAAGTTCGGCCTCATTTGTATTGCCTACACGCTTCTCATGCTCGCCTACTCCAAGTGGCTCAAACACATCATGATCATCGATGTCATGGTCATTGCTGTTGGATTCTTATTGCGTGTTTTTGCAGGTATCAGTGTCATCGAGGTCACCTTCTTTTCCCCATGGCTTTTCTTTCTGACTGCTCTCCTGGCGCTTTTCCTCGGATTTGGGAAGCGTTTTGCTGAACTCAGGCTGCTGGAAGGGAGCGCCGGCGAATTTCGAAAGGTTCTCAACGGTTATTCCATTCCGCTCCTCAACCAGTATTTGGTTGTTATGCTGGCTTCGATTCTGATCACCTACATGCTCTATACTTTCTCAGCGCATCCGCAGGGCCCTACATACACCATGATGCTTACTACTCCCTTCGTCTTTTTTGGTATTTTCCGCTACATGTACCTGATCCAAAACTCCGACACAACATCCACCCCGGAAGAAGTCTTGCTAAAAGATCACCCGCTACAGGCAGCGATCCTTCTTTGGGGCGTAGCCGTCATGCTAATACTCTACCTTTGATATTGAGGTGAATCATGCCAGCAATAACTGCAACCGCTTGTGGAAAACTGATCCTGCTGGGTGAACACGCTGTTGTTTATGGCAGCCCCGCCATAGCTATCCCCCTCACCAGCCTCAAGGTGCGCACCACCATTGAGCCGGCGATCGGTCAACCCCAGAGCAAGATTCACATTACCGCTGCTTTTCTGCACATTGATCAAGATCTGGGTGAACTTGGAAAAGACCATTTTCTCGTTCAAACCCTTGAACTCCTGTTTTCATTCCTTGGTCTTCAACAATTACCAACATGCCATATCATGCTCACCTCTGAGCTGCCAGTTGCTGCGGGTTTGGGATCCAGCGCGGCGATTGCTGTCTCGCTGATGCGTGCCATGTCGGCTTTCCTTGGACACCCTCTGAAACCCCAGGAGGTCAACACGCTTGCTTTCCAGTCCGAACAGGCGGTGCACGGTCGTCCGTCTGGCATTGATAACACTGTAATCACATACGAAAAACCCATTTACTATCAACGCGGTGAAGTGATCGAATACCTGCATCCAATCCGTGAGTTTTCCTTTGTTGTAGCCGATTCCGGTATTCGTAAGTCCACGCGGGAATCGATAAGCCAACTGGCACAGGATCTTTCAACCAACCCCGATGCGATCCAGCCCCACCTGGAAGCTATCACCGATTTAGTCCAGCAAAGCAAACGCTCGTTCCAGATTGGGGACCTTGAGGCACTTGGTAAGGCGATGGATGCCAACCAGGAGCACCTCGCTGCGCTTAGGCTTTCCTGCCCTGAATTGGACGCGCTGATTCTCGCCGCCAGGAAGGCAGGCGCCCTTGGCGCAAAACTAACCGGCGGAGGAATGGGAGGTCACATGGTCGCACTGGTAACTCCCGAAACCGAAGGCAAGGTTACACAAGCTCTTATTTCAGCCGGCTCACCTCGGGTCTTCACGACCCATCTCCACCCCATGGATTAAACAAATATGCATGCCAAGAGCCTTACATTCCTCAAGCTGGGTGGTTCTCTGATCACCAATAAAGATCAGACTGAGACTGCCCTTGTTGATCAGATCAATGATCTCCTAACCCAGATCACTGCCTGGCGCCAGGCTAACCCCTCCCAAAGACTACTGCTTGGTCATGGTTCAGGCTCCTTTGGGCATCATGCCGCCGCCCAATACGGTACCCGCCAAGGTGTTCACAACCTGAGAGAAGGCTTGGGTTTTCAACAAGTCTGGTACAGCGCCCGCAGCCTGAATCAGATCATCCTTGCCCAGGCACAGTCGCTCAGCTTGCCCCTCATGGCTTTCCCTCCCTCTGCCTCCATTACCGCCAACAATCGCAGGATCCACACCTGGAATTTGCAGCCGCTCCTTCGGAGTTTCGAGATGGGATTGATCCCTCTCGTTTATGGAGATGTCGTCTCGGATCTCACGCTCGGTGGTACGATTCTCTCCACCGAGGATCTTTTCGTCTACCTGGCTCATTTTATGTACCCGGATCGAATCCTGCTCGCTGGTAGAGTTGAAGGCGTCTATGCGGATTATCCATTCAACCAGCAACTTTTGCCTCACCTATCTGCCTCTTCCGATTCATCTGCTTTTCTGCATGGCTCAGCCAGCCAGGATGTTACCGGTGGAATGGTAACAAAAGTGCAGACAATGCAGGCACTTTGCGAGGAATTGCCCGGTTTGTCAATCCAGATCTTTTCAGCGGTTTCACCCGGGGCTCTCCGACGCGCCCTTGATGGGGACGCGATTGGCACAACCATCAACTAATTCACACAGCACACATGGAATACACGTATAATTTCTACAGAGGCTTTGCATGATTTATAGCAGACAGCAACTTGAAGAAATCGAAGACCAAACCCTTGCTCCTTATGGCATTCGCAGCAAGAATTCCCGCGGGCGGAAATACCCCGAAGAAGAAGCGGACTATCGCACATGTTTTCAGCGCGACCGCGACCGGGTCATCCATACCACAGCTTTTCGCCGGCTTGAATATAAGACCCAGGTTTTCATCTATCACGAGGGCGATTATTACCGTACTCGCCTGACCCACTCCATCGAAGTCGCCCAAATTGGTCGGTCTGTTGCCCGCACCCTTGGCGCGAACGAAGACCTGGTTGAAACTATTTGTCTTGCCCACGATATCGGTCATCCTCCGTTTGGTCATTCGGGCGAAACTGCCCTGGCACGACTGATGAAAGAGCATGGTGGTTTCAATCATAACCAGCAATCTCTGCGTATTGTGACCCAACTGGAAAATCGCTACCCCGATTTCCCGGGTCTTAACTTGAGTTGGGAAGTCCTGGAAGGCATGGTCAAGCACGAGACTGACTACGACATCGCCGATGCTCAGAATTATGACCCTGAATTACGCGGCAGCCTTGAAGCACAGATTGCCAATGTGGCGGATGAACTGGCTTATACGTCCCACGACCTCGATGATGGTCTGCGTTCAGGAATGATCACCCCCTCCCAGTTGGATGGAATTGCCCTTTGGGAAATCGTCAATGAAAGCATTGGTCGCCGCCGCAGCGAGACACTGGATGAGCTTTCACGACACCAGATCATCCGCCGCTTGATCAATTTTGAGATCACGGATTTAATCCAATCCATCGATCGCTACTTGCGGAAGAGCAATGTCGATTCATCCCTCGATCTACAAAAATTACCTTTTAATGTGGCGGGCTTCAGTGAGGACATGTTTCGCCGCAACCGCGAACTGAAGGATTTTCTCTTCAACAAACTCTACCGTCACCATCGCGTCGTGCGCATGGCAGCAAAATCAGAACGCATCGTCACGGATATCTTCACGATGTACCAAAGCACCCCTGCCGCATTGCCGGAAGCAGTCCAGGAACTCATTCCACAGCGCGGTCTCGAACGCACAATCTGTGATTACATCGCTGGCATGACCGATCGCTTTGCGATTGACGAACATCTGCGACTCTTCGATTCGCAAACATTACCTTAGGAGTAAAAAATCAATCATGGCTCTCACACCCCAATTCTTAACCCCTGCCGGAAAGGCAAAACTACAAGAAGAACTGGCTGACCTAAAAGGTCCCCGCCGCGAAGAAATCGCCCGCCGTCTGAAACATGCTATCGAAATGGGTGATCTTTCCGAAAATGCTGATTATCATGCTGCCAAAGAAGACCAGGGATTCATCGAAGGACGGATCCAGCAGATTGAAGCCATTCTTTCTACTGCTACGCTGATTGAAGAAACCGATATTAACACCTCTATAGTTCAGATCGGCAACACTGTCACCCTCCAGGAAGGAGACGAACCCGAAGAGACTTTCATCATTGTTGGTGCCAACGAAGCCAATCCCCGGCAGCGAAAGATTTCCTATGAATCTCCCATGGGTGCAGCCCTGATGGGGCATAAAAAAGGTGAAACGGTCGAAGTTCACCTTCCTAATGATTCCACCCTCAAAATCAAGATCCTAAAAATAGAGTAACACTTATACGCATGAAACGAAAAACGGGTTCCGCGAAGGAACCCGTTTTTTTACCGATCACCTACCAACTATGAGCTATGTGCATTTCTACTTCCTGTAAATCGCCAACTCTACGGTGCTACGCTGGAAGTAACTATCCTCCGGTAGGGGCATATCCCCATACATAATGTCCACGATGCGTCCTTCCAATCGTAGTGTCGCTGTTTGCAGGACAAATTGTGCTCCAGGCTCTGCTAAAATCGGTTCACCTCGGATCTCTAATCGTTGCCGTGTACTCGCATCCTCATAGCTATGTTTGCTCATCAAGACCTTGGTTACAGTTTGAATGTCATTCTTGTCGAACAGCCATATATCAAAGGCAGAGATTTTCTTTGGCTCTCCCACACCGATGATATCCGAAATGCTCACGCCGCACTCGCCCAAAAACTCGCCATTCGGAGCATCGAAGGTAAACGATTCATCGTAACGGTCATCCCCAAATACATATGTCGACATGAACTGAGCAACAGGCTTTGGCTTTTGAACAGGTGAGCTGTTGGATTGCTTGCCATTGCCAAATAAAGGCGGTTTAAAAGTCGATTGGTTCTGATCAGGCGTTGCAGCTGGGGTTGGTTTTGCAGCCGGCCGCATTGGCACCGCTGCTGGCTGCCTTACTGCCGCTGGTGCAATTCGATTCTCGGAGGTGCCGGCGTCCAGGGGATTGCCTTCTACCACTGGCCGCTCCTTGAAGTAGTAGCGATAAGCAAGATATGCCCCAATGGCAAGGATCGCCAATAGTCCAAAACCCAGCCACAACAAGGTATTGGATTCCTGTGCTGGCTGAACGTCTTCCCCTGTGTCTGTTTTAATTTCAGTCCCGTCCTGGAGCGTCAGCGGGGTTGCACTGGCAGTATCACCGCTCGCCGGGGGAATGGCAATCCCCAGGGCAGTCGTGAACCGCGTGATTTGTTCTGTTGAGAGGAAGCCCGGCTGCGCCAGCAAATCGCTGAGAGTTGAATCAGCCTTCTCACCCAATTCCTGGTAGAGTTGGAGGGCTTTTTCTTTATCCCCATTCAGGGTATAGGTTGTGATCAGGTTGCGTAGGTAATCAATGCGTAAGTCTGGCCGCAATTGCTCAGCGGAAGCATCGGTCCACTGCACAGGCAGAATCACCCACCCAATGATCAATCCGAGCACCAAGCCAGCCACCGCCGCTGCAATTGCCAGGTTTCTCGGTTGCTTTAGTTTCTCTTTTAGTAAATCCAGTGTGTTGTCCATACCTGCACCTCAATGAAAGTAGTTATCATTCATTAAGGTGCAGGTTTTATACCAATCATACCTACTGCTGCAAGGCTCCTTCCTCGAGCTCAAATCGGGAGTGGCAGTTAGTGCAAACTGCCTGTTTGCCATTCTTCGTGGTCAAGATGCCGCCACATTTCGGGCAGGGTGTCGCCAGGGGCTTATCCCACGAAACAAAATTGCATTCAGGGTAACGCGAGCAGCCATAAAACACTCTGCCGCGTTTGCTGCGTTTCTCTACCACTTCGCCCTGATGACATTCCGGGCAGGTTACGCCGATTTTTTCAAGCCACGGTTCGGTGTACTTGCACTTCGGGAAGTTTGAACAACTGATAAACCGCCCAAATCGTCCGGTTCGCAAAACCAAGTCCCCACCACATTCCGGACATTTTCTTCCAATCAACTCCGGTTTCACCTGCGTTTTTGGCATGTTTTCTTTAGCATGGTCCAGACTGTCTTTAAACGGAGCATAAAAATCGCGGATCACCTCAACCCAGGGCGTTTCTCCCTGCGCGATTTCATCCAGTTTATCTTCCATGGAAGAGGTAAAGCCAATATCCACGATTGAAGGAAAATACTCCACCACCAGGTCGTTAACCAAAAAACCGATTTCAGTCGGAACCAGGCGTTTCAATTCACGTGTCACGTACCCACGGGTTTGGATTGTGGTGATAATAGGGGAATACGTGGAAGGTCGACCGATCTTGTTTTCTTCCAGCACCTGGATCAGCGAGGCTTCCGTGAAACGAGGCGGAGGTTCGGTGAAATGCTGGCTTGGATTCAGTTCGACTAAACGCTGCTTTTGACCAACCACCAGCGATTCGAGAGGCAGCTCAGTCTGATCCTCATCCTCTTTTTCATCCTCACCTCTGACGGCGGAATAGACTGCCCGATAACCCGGAAAAATAGTTTTATTGCCAGTCGCGCGGAACAAACAAGTTTCCTTCTCGAAAGTGCCAGCAATATCAGCAGTGATCGTTTCGATTAGCGCCGGGGCCATCTGACTGGCGATAAATCGCTGCCAGATCAGTTTATATAGCCTGAATTGGTCGCCGCTTAGGTATTCTTTCACGCTCTCAGGGGTGCGCCTTACGGATGTAGGTCGGATCGCTTCGTGCGCTTCCTGTGCAGAAGCGGCCCGCGTACGGTAAACCGGTGGCTTCTCTGGCACGTAGTTCTCTCCGTACTTTTTTGCTATAAACTCACGCGCTTCGTTCACTGATTGGGCGGAAACATGCACCGAGTCGGTACGCATGTAAGTAATCAGACCGGTTTCTTCGCCGCCGCCCAGGTTAATACCTTCATAGAGCTGTTGAGCGACTGCCATGGTCTTTTTGGTCAGAAAACCCAAACGTGTAGAAGCTTCCTGCTGCAAAGTACTCGTAATGAAGGGTGCGCCAGGGCGGATGCTCTTTGTGCTGCGGTTAATGCTGTCGAGCTTATAGGCAGCCTGGTTCAACTTCTCCACAAGTGCCATGGTTGTCTTTTCATCAGGTAAATCAGGATCGACACCATTAACCTTGAAAAGCCGTGCCTTATACTGCTTCTTGGTATCGTCAGCTTCAAATAGAGCTGAAATCTTCCAGTATTCAACCGGCACAAACGCCTGAATTTCGCGCTCGCGTTCGACAATTAACCGCAAAGCCACTGACTGCACACGCCCGGCGGAAAGGCGCCCTTTTACTTTTGCCCACAGGATCGGGCTTACGCCATACCCAACCAGGCGGTCCAAGATCCGACGGGCTTGTTGGGCATCCACCAGGTCCATGTCGATCTCGCGGGTATGGGCAAAGGCAGCCGCAATTGCTTCCTTGGTGATCTCATGAAAGACAACCCGCTCCACCTTCTCCGGCGCTATCTGCGCTGCATCCATCACATGCCAGGCGATCGATTCTCCTTCGCGGTCAGGGTCAGTTGCAAGAAAGACTTTCTTGCTCCGATCGGCAGTGGCAGTAATTTCCGCGACCAATTGCTTTTTTTCGTTCGGAACACGGTACTTGGGCGTGAAATCGTTTTCAACATCCACGCTCAATTGCGATTTTAGCAAATCCCGCACATGCCCAACCGATGCCAGCACCTGGTAGCCATCCCCCAAGAATTTACCGATGGTGCGCGCCTTGGCGGGCGATTCCACGATAACCAGCGGTTTCCCATTGCCAGATCGCACCTTTTTGCTGTTCGAACTCTTGGTTGTGTGACTGGTCGCGGTTTTCGTTTTTTTAGTACTGGCAGGCTTTTTTGCTGCTGATTTGGTGGGAACGACAGCGGGTTTTTCCAATCCCTCATGCGCAGGGGTTACGCCCATGCGAAACAGCTTGGTACCGCAAACTGCGCAAAAGCCAGTGGTCATAGCTGCACCACGGCTGTTAAACCCAGGTTGCGCCTGAGTAATTTCCCGTTTTTCTTTACATTTAAAACAATAAGCTTCCAAAGATGACTCCCTTAAAAAGTTTGGCTCAAAAATAGCACGCCTATCATACCATAACCAAATTTTTGTCAAGGGTTGGTAATGCAGGCCGAAATCCGGTTTTGATTGTTGATAGTTCAATCTTGCCTTGGTTAACCACATGGTTTACCGTTACAGGGGTAACCTACTCAACACACCTGGTAGTGGCAGGCCCCCGTGCCTGCCACTACGCCGGCACGGGAGGGCTGCCACTACAAATGGCAACCGTGCTCTGGTAGGGATGGGCCTTGTGTCCATCCGCGACGTGTTCGTTGTCTGATTTGAAATGGGAAACCGCGGGGTTTTGCCCCTACATCCACCTGCCGTTTTGGCGGTAGGTCATCCCCTGCTCACGCACCACTAACCCCTTCAACTCCATGATGGTCAAGGTCACGGTCAACTTCTCAACGCTCAGGTCCATCCGAACACAAATCTCATCAATATGCAGAGAATCCTGACCCAAAATCCGCAGAACCGTGCGTTCCATATCGCTAAGGGCTTGTTCCTGTGGCTTAGGCGCTTTGCTGCCCTCTTCAATTCTGAGCGCCTCCAAAACCGACTTTGGATTCGTCATTGGCATCGCCCCCTCCCCAATCAAATCATTCGTCCCGCGGCTCATCGGCGAAAGAACGGATCCAGGCACAGCGAAAACCTCGCGGTTCTGTTCCACCGCAAATTTTGCCGTGATCAACGCTCCGCTTTTCTCGCCTGCTTCGATCACAATCGTCGCGCGGCTCAGCCCCGAAATGATCCGGTTACGCGGTGGAAAATTAATGCCATCGGGTTTCGTTCCAGGCGCGTAATCGCTTACAATCGCGCCATGCTCCTGTATCTGTTCCGCCAACCTGCGATGCTCGGGAGGATAAATAATATCCACACCGCTCCCCAACACGGCTATCGTCCTTCCTCCTGCTTCTATCGCCGCATTGTGCGCCAACCCATCCACACCCCGCGCCAGCCCACTCACCACGGTCACGCCGTTGTGCGCCAGATATTCCGCTGTATCCCTGGCGATCTGTTTTCCATAGGCTGTCATGTTCCGCGTCCCTACAATAGCAACAGCAAGGTCGTCCTCCGCGGTGATGGTGCCCTTGAAAAACAAAACGGGTGGAGGTTGGGCGATTTCTTTCAGGTAACGCGGATAATCACCATCCTGCCAGGTTAAAAACGAGATCCCCTTGGTTTTCAACTGCTCCGGCAGTGCAAGAGGATCAAGAGTCTTGCGCTTTTCGAGTATGTCCGCGACGTTTTTTTCGGACAAGCCTGCCGCGATCAGCTCCGCTGCCCCAGACTGCCACGCCCGGCTTAATTCGCCAAAAAAGGACAGCAGTTTTCGAAACCTGACTGCCCCGATGCCTCTCACGTAACTGAACGCCAGCCAATACCCGGCTTGCTCCATTACCCCCTCAGTCCTTCCAATAAGTGCACATTCATACGTTTTTGGTGAAGGTCGATTTTCAGGATTACTTCCGGAATTGCCGGAATTAGCAGTTCCTGCCCATTTGCTTGATCAATGATATACACGTCATTAGCGCCGGTTTCCATGATCGCAGCCAGCACACCAAGGTCCTCATCGCCTTCGAAAACCCTCAAACCAATCAACTGGTGATGGTAATACCTGCCCGCTGGCAGCGGCGGGAGATCCTTCACGGCAACGAACACATCTTTCCCAGCCAACTCACGCACGCTTTCGGGGTCATCAAACCCATCCAGCTTGAGGAGCAGTAAATTGTTTTTCCAGTGCGTACCAGTGATCTTGTTCGATTGAAAATCTGAGCCGATGTAAATAATCTTGCCTCTCCGGATCCTTTCCGGAAAATCTGTGATCACCCGCATGCTGATTTCCCCCCGTACTCCATGCGACTTTTGGAGCTTACCGATTAATACATAAGCAGGCTCAACCGAACCGACCGAGCCTGCTGTGTCTTGAGATTGATCTGCCATCTCAGGCATTAACCCAAATCTACCACGTCCATGGTAACTTGCTTGCCATTGCGTGCCGCGACAACTTTGAGAATCACTCTCAAAGAGTTCGCCACGCGTCCATGTTTGCCGATCACACGACCAATGTCCGCTTTGCTGACCTGCAGATCGAGCTGAATATTGTTTCCATTGCGATATTCTTCGACAAAAACCTGTTGCGGGTCATCCACGATCGATTTCGCCAGGAACTCCAGCAAGTCATGCATTTTGGATTCTTTCATCAATTGCCTCGTTATGCCTTGGCGGTGTGAGTGGTCTTGGGATTGGCGGTCAGAGCGCTGTAAACACTCTTAGCCTCAACTAACAAAGCGTCTTTATCTTCCCCAGCCTTAAACCGATTGAAGCGATCATCCAGCTTGACGATTTTGAAGAGTTTCTGCACAGATTCAGAAGGTTGGGCGCCGACGCTCAACCAGTGATAAATGCGATCTTCGTCAAACACGATCGTTCCGGGTTCGGTACGGGGATTGTACTGACCAACGATTTCAATGAAACGCCCATCACGGGGGCTTTCTTTATCTGCCACAATCACACGATACTGCGGTTGGTGAGCTGAACCCACCCGACGTAAACGAATACGTACCATTTTTTACTAATACTCCTTGACCTATAATCTATTTCTTCCTGGCTCCGTCAAAGGCTGAGAGAATGCTGAAGGGGCATTTCCTTCTTCAATGCACAGGATTAACCAAATAACTTATTAATATTACCACGTCCACCAGTTTTTTGGAACTTTTTCATTAAAGTCTGTATGTCCCGGAATTGTTTTATCAGCTTATTTACATCCTGCACATCTTTGCCACAACCAGCCGCAATCCTCCGCCGTCGGCTCGCATTTAAAATACGTGGATCCTGCCTTTCTTTTGGAGTCATTGAATTGATGATCGCCTCCACCGTCTTTAGCTGGTCTTCCGCTTCACGCGGGTCAACCGTCTTTGCTACAGTGCCAAACTGACCCGGCAGCATGCCCAATACCTGCGAGATGGGTCCCATTTTCTTGATCTGCCTCAGTTGATTGGCAAAGTCTTGCAGCGTGAACTGCCCGGAAAGCATGCGCTCAGCTTCCTTCACGTCCATCTGTCCGGAGTAAGCTGCTTCGGCTTTCTCGATCAGGCCGAGCATGTCGCCCATCCCCAGGATCCTCGATGAGATCCGAGTAGGGTCGAACACCTCCAGCGCATCCAAGCCCTCGCCAGTGCCCAGGTATTTGATCGGGATACCAGTCACCTCGCGGATGGAGATGGCTGCGCCGCCGCGGGCATCGCCATCAATCTTGGTGAAGATCAATCCACTTACAGGAATCACGGCAACAAAACCCTTGGCTATATTCAGCGCTTCCTGCCCGATCATTGAATCCACCACCAGCAGGATCTCCTTCACCGGCACAGCTTCATTCAGGTCTTTAAGTTCGTTCATCAGCTCGTCGTCCAACTGCGAACGCCCGGCGGTATCCAGAATCACGACAGAAAAACCACCTTTTCTTGCCACATCAAGAGCGCTCTTTGCGATCTGCACGGGCTTTGCGCCATCCACGCTATGCACGGGGACATCAATCCTCTCGCCCAAAGTCTGCAACTGCTTTATGGCTGCCGGGCGGTAAATGTCCGCCGCCACCAGCATCACCCTCTCCCCTCTGGCGCGAAGTTGTTTTGCCAGTTTGGCTGCTGCCGTCGTTTTACCGGACCCCTGCAAGCCTACCAACATGACCACATGCGGTTTTTCCCCTCGCAGGTTGAGTGGAGCAGGCTGACCCAGCGTCTTGATGAGTTCTTCGTTGACGATCTTAATCACTTGCTGGGCGGGGTTGAGCGCCTTTGAGACTTCCGCCCCAATTGACCGCTCCTTTACCCGGTTGGTAAATGCCTTAACCACGGCATAATTAACATCTGCCTCAAGCAATGCCAGCCGAACTTCGCGCATTGCCTTCTCAACATCCTCCTCCGACAGCTTTCCACGTCGGCGGAGGTTGTCAAATACGGCTGTCAGTTTGTCGGTCAAATTCTCAAACATAGCTAATTCCTGTCCAGGTGATTTTGTGATATCAAGTCCATATCATACCGCAAACTGCACTGCATTCAAAACAGTCTGAGCACTAAAATGTTCTGAGTTTTGTAGTCAAAATAATTCCATTTCGAAACTAAATTTACTGGTGGGTGTTTCTACCCCCGAGAACATTTGTTAGAGGTTTAGCATGAATAAAGTAGCAATCGTAACCGATAGTACCGCTGGCATCCCTGAATCCATTGCCCGCGAAAACAATATAACTGTTGTCCCGCTTTCTGTTTTATGGGATGATAAATCTTACCTTGATGGGATCGACATCACCCCCGAGGAATTTTACGAGCGCCTGGTCAAATCCGATACTTTGCCCACCACCTCGCAGCCCCCTGCCGGTCTGTTTGCCGAAGTTTTCAAAAAACTGATTGATCAGGGATATGACATTCTCACAATTGTCATATCTTCCAAACTCTCCGGCACCTACCAGTCTGCGATCTTGGCTGCGCAGGATTTTCCCAAAAACCGCATCACGGTCGTAGACAGTCTCCAGGCTTCCATGCCCCTTACTATTGTCGTCCTCCTGGCTGCTCAAGCCGCCCAACGCGGTGCAACGCTTCTTGAGTGCACCAATCTGGCGAAGGATCTGTGCCAACAGGTTCGAACCTTGTTCATTGTCGATACACTTGAGTTTCTCTATAAAGGTGGTCGTATTGGTGGCGCCGCCCGCCTGATTGGCTCAGCGCTCAAGATGAAGCCCGTCCTCGAGCTCAAAGACGGATTGATTGACTCATACGAAAACGTTCGGACCTTCAAAAAAGCGGCGCAGCGTGTGTTCGAAATCGCTGAAGCCGAACTTGGCAAACAAGGTACCATCGAATATCTCGGCATCGCGACTGCCAATGTCCCTCAGCGCGGAGATGAATTCTTGCGCATGGCACACCAACGATTCGATGTTCGCAACGAGTTTGTTGGTATGATCAGCCCGGTTATTGGAACGTATGTCGGCCCTGGTACTGTTGGCTTAGTCTATATACCTGCTAAAAAAGCCTGATTTCTCATTCTTTCGCGATCATCAGAGCCTGGAAAACCTGGCTCTGATTGTTTTCCAGCCATTTCTTTTTTGATTTGATACAATAAGGTCAACTCACCTAAAGAAAAGGACGTTTTCCATGTCAATTGCAGAGAAAATTGGTGTTCAAGTGCCTGAAGTTCTCCTGCCGGTTCAGGGGATCGATCTTCATAAA
>JAXGPH010000014.1:0-38700 GCA_040767065.1 Anaerolineaceae bacterium
CATGTAGAAGGTGATCCCACCATTGGTGATGAATTTGTCAGTAATCACATCTCCAAAATCAATCGTCCATACCTGTTCAGTCGCGTCATAATCAACTGTCACACCTGCTGATGCAAACAGAGCGCCATCCCCACCATAAGGATCAGTCTCGCTTGCGTACACACTGAACTCAGGTAAGGTTGGGTCGGATTCCAAAATGTGGTCGATCTCCAGTTCATACAGGTTCAAGTCCGCGGCGTCCACCGTCAGCACCAGGGTATCGTCAGGTCCAAATAACAACGCGCCTTCCGCCGGCAGCACATCTTCCATCACTGGCGCAACACCATCATCGATGTGAACGTCCAAAGTTATTTCGTCCAGGACAATCTCAGTGGCAAAACCTAACTTGAACAGGACGGATTCAACCTCGAGGGTTGTGTCGAAATCAAGCGGATTATCACCCGGACCGGTTAGAACGATTACATAATCCTCAATAGCGCCGGCATAAATGGCCTCATCAAAGTTTGCGCGGGGTTGGTCTGGATCAAAGAGCGTAGTGAACCAGAAGGGACCCGTGCCGCTGAGAGTAATGTCAGTCAAGATTTCTACACCATTCTTGAAGACCGTCACGGTCGTGCCTGAAGGTAAGGCTTCGGCCAAAGTGAAGCGAGAGTCGATCACATAAAGCCCATCCGAAATAATCGGAGGAATGTGGTCCGGGAAAGTCGCTTTCAAATCAGCGATCGTGCCGCTGTCCGAGCTAAGAATTGTGTTTTCAATTACATAGTTCAGCGCTTCCGCTTCTGTTGCGGCAATGCTGGCAGCCAGATCAATATCATCCAAAACAGTTTCAGTTGTGAAGTCGTCCTTTGAGATGACGGACTCGACTGTTACGGTAGATGAATAGTCAAATGCCACTGCTCCATTCAATATGATGCTGTATTCTTCCACCTTGGTGCCATAGTTGGCGTCAAAGTCAGCTCTTGGAGCGGGATCAGGTGTAAACAGTTCGGTGAACCAGAAAGGTCCAACACCACTCAGAGTGATGTCGGTCAGTACAGCTACCCCATCCTTGTAGACGGTCACTGTCACACCTTCAGGGAGTGCCTCTGAGAGGCTTATGCGCGAGTCGATCACGTAATCTTCTGCCACAATCGCCGCAGGAATCTCATCCGGGAAGGTCGCCGTCAGGTCGTCCACCATGCCGCTCACAGAGCTCAACTCGGTGTTCGCCTGCAGATAGGCCAAAGAATTATCCAGTTCAAAGGTCGAGGTCTCAGCAACTTCAATCGTAAAGGTCTGCACTGATACCGCGTTCCAATTCACCACAATGGTCGTGGTCTGCGGAATTGTGCTCACCAGTTTGTAGATCCAAACAAAGTTATCGCCATCAACAACGTCATCCCAGGTATATGGCGTGCCTCCATTAATCGTGAAGGTCGTGTCTACCGTGTCATAACCTGCGGGCGCGTCAATCTGCACACCCACCCAATGACCGTTCGTCGGTGGTCCGTCTACTGTGGTGTAGTAAGCGATCTCGCCATCAAAGGTGACGGTGTCTCCAACAATCGTCGGGGTCACCCCGCCTGTGCCTTCCCACGAGATCATCCCAACCACTTCCAAAACGTTCAAAACAATGCTTTCTGTAAAGGGATTGCCTGCCAGATCAGTAATGGACCCGTCAGGTACAGTAAAGGTGAACTCGCCAACCAGGGCCGCCGTCTCATAGCCAGCAGTAGGTGTAATCGTGATCAAAGCGCCATCATGTGCCGTCACAGTGCCATAAGGACCGTAACCAACCATGGTAACAACCGTGCCAATGTCAACCAGCACCGGCTCAGTCATGGTGATTTCAATCGTATCCACCACATAGCCCTGTGGAACGGTGAATGCTCCGTCCACCAGCGTCACATCACCATCAGTGTTTGATTTCGCCACACCACTGAGAATCTCTGGCGCAATCGTGTCCTCAACCACCAGGGTTACCGGCTCGTTCACCCAGGCATTCCCAGCCAGGTCTTTCACGGATCCAGCAGGAATGACAAAGTTAAAAGTGCCCAATTGAGCGGCCACTGTGTTGTAAGCGTATGGTGTCACGGTTACAACATCGCCAACAGCAGCCATTGTGCCGTAAGGAACCGTGCCCAGATTGACGATGTTCGAACCAACGATTGTCACAGGCTCACTCATCTTGAAGTCGATCGTGGACACTTCATATCCCTGCGGGACGGTGAAAGTCAGGCTCGAATCTGCCGTAATATCACCATAAGGCGCTACGCCATGCGCTACACCAGAAGCAATCTCTGGCGCTGTTACATCCAACACTTCCAGCTTCAGCGTGTTCATCACCAAAGGGTTGCCTGCCAGGTCTTCCACCGACTCTTCCGGTCTGATCTCAAAGGTGAATGTACCCACAAAGCCAGCCACCTGCCGGTTGTGCGCCACGTCCGGCTCCACAATCAGCTTGCTCGCGTCCACCGCGTCCACCGCTATCGTGCCGTAGGCCATGCTGGAATCTTCCACCATCCAGACCTCTGCTCCCGCTGCCACACTCACAGGCTCTGAAAGCAAAATCTCAATGTGGTCCACTTCATACCATTGGTCCACGGTGATCGTGTAAACGCCACCAGTCAACACCGCAGCCACGTCAGCAAACTCGCCCGCTCCGTAGGCCGTGATCGATTCCACCACCGGCGCCGTTACATCCAAGACTTCCAAAACAATGCTGCCGGTGAAGGCGTTGCCCACCAGGTCAGTAATTGAACTTTCCGGTACCGTAAAGCTGAACGTGCCAACCAGGGCAGCTGTCTCATAGCCAGCAGTAGGTGTAATTGTGATCAAGGCGCCATTATGCGCCGTCACAGTCCCATAAGGACCGTAACCAACCATGGTAACAACCGTGCCAAGTGCCACCTGCACAGGCTCATCCATCGTGATGTCAATCGTGTCCACCACATAGCCCTGTGGAACGGTGAATGCTCCGTCCACCAGCAAAACATCGACATCCGTGCTTGATTTCGCCACACCACTGAGGATCTCTGGGGCAACCTCATCCACCACGGCCGGCACACAATTTGAAGTATGTGAGCCAAGGTGCTCGGTTGTGTCTCTTAAATATCCATCCCACTCGTCACTCGGTAAGAAAGCATTATTGCCATCAGTGTCACCTGCGCAAATATCCACTTTGCGAACCAACGTTCGATCCAAAGTTGTTAATGGAATCGTTCCCCAATAATTCCCCGGGTCCACGCCTATTTGACCAAAAACATCCACAAACGAATTGGTCGAGATCTTGCGGAGGGCAATAGCGTCATCGCCATTCCAGTTAGCCGCAGTACTATTTAACAGGTCAGCCTGTCCAACAATTTCTGGGGCTGCATCAGAGCGGGAAATCACAAACACGTCGCCCGCAGCCAGTATCCCTGAGAGAACAACAGTCGCCGCACCTGGTAAGGGAGCTCCATCAGAATAAACCTCCAACTTATAATCCGACAGGTTTACCGCCTCTCCAGTTCCATTGAAAATTTCTATAGCTTTGTTATTACCACTGCCTTCGATATATTCCGAAAAGAACAAATCGCTGGCGAGAGCCGCCTGTACAGGCTCAACGGGCTGTATGCCCAGCATGCCAAACATCAGCAGGACAGCCATCATTACTAAGGTGAAACGAGACTTTTTGCGCATGTGTGATTTCCTCCAATTAGATAAAAAATGGTTGATAAAGCTTCGGTTTTTTGAGCCAACTTCCGCTAAGCGGAAAAAAGCGATACTGACTATTTTCGTGGTTTCCAAATATCCCTCCTGAGTTAGATCTGGATTGCGTTTTTGCTTGATTTGTGGAATAAAAATCCCGCCCGGAATGCTTTCTCCGCGCGGGGTATTGAACAATAAGATTAGTGAAATCAGCTGGCGCGCCGCAGGCATTGCAAAGCACCTGCACAAGCTTTTGGGGTTGCTCCCTTGGGATGGTTTTGAGGTCCCGGGTTTTCCCGGTGTGGTCCTGATCACCGCACCGCCGTTCGATCTGCGAAACTGGCGCGTTTTAAGCGCGTTTTTTGCAACTCCACGGTCATCACTATTGCCATTGTCTCCTTAAGCCTCCCCCGAGGTCACCCCCAGGGCTTACCTTGACTTTGATTTATCGCTTCCCTCCGGCGCTCAATCCCCTCTGCCGGCGCGGATGCGCTTAGTCCTCTTTTGCGTATTCTCCGCCCCCCGCAATTTATGCTGTTTTGTGATCATTGCGGGGAATAATTGGGTCTGGAGAACGCTGCTCATTACAGCGTTTAGATTATAACACCATCTTTTACAGATTCAATACAATGAATGGGTTCAATTGTGAGGAGGTCAGCACATGGTATACACTTTTTAGATAAGTCATACGAGTTGTACCGGGACCGATGTTTGGAGTTATGGGGGATAAGATATCAAGACATCGAGGTGTACATTGATCAAAGCTATAACCCACTTAGATTACCAAGAGTTGAGGCAGATTAGTCCCGAGGCAGCCAGGCGAGCAATTCTACAGGTTTTGAAGGCACACAATGGGAATGTGACAGCAACAGCCAGGATCTTGAGTGTCAGCCGGGCGACAATCTACAAAGCGATCCGCAAGAATAAGGCAGGGGATTTGAAAGATGGATCAAAAGCGCCACACCGGGTACACAACAAAACGAGTGCTGAGATTGAAGCCAGGATTCTGGAGCTTAGAAAAAAGACCCGCTATGGACCTGTCAGGTTGAAAGAGGAACTGGAGGCACTGGATGGTTTGACGATGTCTGAAAACACTATCCGCAATATTCTCAGACGCAACAAAGCCAAATCGAAACTGAAGCCTCACAAACCCCATAAAAAAGGCTCACGTCCTTATGTGGATTGGTATCAGGCCAAAGCGTTTGAAATCGTGCAAATTGACCTCAAATATGTCGTGGACCAAAAAGCGCTGACCCTGGAGCAGATCCGTCACTTTCACTCGAAACAGTTTCCTCTCTATCAGTGGACTGCTGTCGATGTTAACTCCCGCTTCAAACTGATGGCTTACTCTGATCAGAAAAGCTGGACCAATGGCCTGACTTTCTTTCTGTGGGTGCTTTCCTGGCTCAGAAGTCACGGTGTCTCGGTGCCCATCGTCTTTACTGTGGATCGGGGTGAGGAGTTTGGTGGGAAATCCTGGCTCAAACTCATCGAACTCAGAAAACTCCTGTCTGGATTTGGCTGTTCAATTATCCAGAACCATGCTGCCAGCCCTCAGGAGAACGCGCATGTTGAACGCTCCCACCGTACCGATGACGAGGAGTTTTATATCCCCAGATTGCTTTCCATTCATTCCCAAAAGGACTTCTTCCTTGAAGCTATGAATTATCTCTATTACTACAATGCTGTCAGAAAACATTCATCCTTACAAAGACTTTCTCCCTGGCAGCATCTGGTTGCTACCTCCCCTGATTTAGATGCTAGAATCAGGTTTGTTCCTCCCATCCTTCTGGACAATATCGCCGTCCAGCTCGGTGACTGGAGTGGATACCATCTGCTGGCTCAGTACCATGAATGGGTTCAATACATATGAGACAGAAGACTCGGGGTCAAGTCAGGGTGATAACGTTCAATATACTTTCTGGGGCTGAGATTGTCCAGTGCACGATGCGGACGAATATTGTTATAAATCCACTCCCATTTTCTCAATTCCCGGTTCAGATCCTTCAAATCACCATTTGGCTCATGGACTGCATAAAACTCATCCAAGTGAGTGCGATGAGCCCTTTCAACCCTGCCGTTGAGTTTTGGGGAACGAGGAGGTAAAACGAACAAACGGATCTGCAACTCTTTACAAGCCTGTTCGAATTCAGCCATGAACTCAGAACCCCCATCAACCTGGATGGCCTTGACTGGGAATGGTACTCGCCGGATCAAATTGAAAAGGAAATCTTTGGCTTGTCTGGAGCTGGCTTTTGGATACACTTCTACCACATCCCATCTCGAGATTACATCTCTGGCAGTGAAATGTTTGAAGTGGACCGCTGGAAATGGATGAATATCCAAAGTGTCCACCTGAATAATATCCCCTGGTCTCTCCACCTCATACTCCTTGGGTTTGCGGATGGCGTAGGGTCTTTGTACCCTTTTTCTGGGTTTCCAGCGCTTTCGGTAATGCACACTGGGGATCTGATGGCGTCGCTTGAGATCCGTAATCACCCGGCCAACCGTTGACACAGAAGCCAACACCCCCTCTTCTTCCAGCAGCACCTTGATCTTTTCCTTCCCCCAGCAGGGATAGAGTTCCCTCAAAGATCGTACTCCTTCGATCAACTCCTCGCTCCAGCTGTGTTGGCGCAGATGTTTTGGACGGCGGCTGCGACATTCCAGCCCTTTCCAACCTTCCAACTCCAACCTCTGTTTCCAGCGGTACAGGCTGGCTCGCGACACTCCTAATACTTTGCTTGCAGCTTCCCGGCTCAGCCCTTGCTCGCAGAGCCTTTCCCAGATGCTTAATAACCGCTCCCGCTGTTTTGCTTCCCCACTTGGACGGATGATTGGCTTCTTCGCAAGATGATAAAATTCTTTCTGCAGATATATCTGCCGCATTGGGGTTCCTCCTTGTTTTGGTTTTCCACCCTTTAGGATGACCCCAATGTGCTTTTTTGTAAAGCCCTATCGTCTCATATGTGTTTGAACTTGCTCATACAATTGGTAATTTTTGGGTAAATTTTAAGTTTAGCTTATTTCAACAGCAGATACGTATTGGAATGTTTTTCGGAGCACCGAAGGTGCCGTAGGCCAGGTCTTTTATCTGGCGTTACTTTTTCTGTCTTTGCGAGGAACGAAGCAATCTGAACTGTGTGCCTTCAGGAGCATTTGCAGTCACCACAAGTAAGGTCTTCTCGGCTTCGCGCATAACATCTATGATCCAAATTTATGCAACGTTCGAAGTATTCCAGCATTGTAGATTGCTTACGAAATAGTACACTACGTGTCACAACAGATGTTCGCAATGACAGACACAAAGAATCTCGCAATACCCTACGGGCACGATGTGACAGAAAAACAACAGGTGCATGATGAAAGAGTACCGTAGATACCGTCTTGAAAGTCAAGCTGAAAAATTGAATTGGCGGTCATAATCAGGATCAAAAGGCTTCTGAGACTTCAAAACGCCATATACAATGTGCAGCAACTTTCGCATGCAAGCCGCGATAATCGCCATGTTGGGCAGCTGTTTCTTTTCCAAGCGCTCCTTCAAAGCCCGGATCACGGGATTGTGTTTCATTGCTACGATGGCTGGCATATAAAGACAGGCTCGCAATTCGCTGCGTCCTTGTTTGGAGATACGGGTTTTCTTGTGCACGGATGAGCCTGAACTAAAGCCCTTCGGATTGAGACCAGCATAAGCAGCTAATTGTGGCGCATTCTCAAAGCGGCTGATATCCCCAATCTCACCCATTAATCTGGCAGAGGTTTTCTTGCCAACTCCAGGAATGGAAACCAAAAGCTCCTGCTTTGCCTTCAGGGCAGGCGTCCCCTTGGTAGAAGCTCTGAATCTCTGCTTCAGTGGCTTCTATGCTTGCTTTCAAGTAGTCTAAATGTACGCTTAGATCCCGGATAACCCAGGCATCCTTCGCCACTCGACAAGCGGCTTTCCCGTCGGTAATTAGCCTGCAAATCAATCAAACGCCTCACAAGTGCCCTTAGATGCTTCAACTCGGGGTTGAGAGGCTCCCAGAGAGCAGGTTTTCTCCCTTCAAACAAAACTCGGCGATCAGGTCAGCATCTGCCTTATCCGTCTTGTTGCGGTGTAGTTTGCTTTCCCCATAACGTTTGATGCGAGTCGGATTGACCACACTGACGTCATGCCCTTGTCCGTATAGATACTCGCTGACCTCATCCCCATATTGTCCGGTGGCTTCCAGGCAAACATGTACCCGGTCGATCTGTCGGCTGATCAGCCATTTTTCCAGCATTTTGAAACCAGCCGGATCGTTGCTGATTACCTTGTGGAACTGATGCCTTCTTCACTGAGTAGAACCAGGTCAAGCTTATCCTTGGAGACATCGATACCTAATATATTTGACATTATGCACCTCTTTTCTGTAAACTATGTTTAGCATCGGTCAGGCGCATTCATTGGATCAACCTTGTGAATACAAGCTCATCTCGTACAAGTCATTTCTTAGAGAGGCTTCAGATACCGTCCGATCTTTGTGAAAAAAAGGTGAGGGGATCATATCTACGTTACTGGATCTTGTCCAAAGGGCGAGACCGGATTCACCCTCACCTTCCTGATCGATGCTATTCAATTATCATGCTTTTCTGAGTTCTAATATACAAGGGCGAGATTGGACGCACTAAACACTTCTCCGTCACGATGTTCACGCTGCCCTCAAGCTCGCCCTACAATTTATTTTTTCGTGGAGCAGAGAATAGCAATCCACTTCAATTCCGTCATCGCGAGCTTCTTTTGCGTGGCGATCTGCATTACCTTAGCCCGATTTAAAGGCAGACTGCCACGCCCCCTATCTCACGTTTCAACGAATTTCTCACTTATCACGGGGGCTCGCAGTGACGGACACATCTACCATGGATCATTTACCATAGACGAATCTGGCGACCAAAGTTACTGGCATTGGCGGATTGAGGGCACGACACGCTTCTCCGTCACGATGTTCACGGTGTCCTCAAGCTCGCCCTACGAGGTGATATTTTTAAAGTCGTTCGTAGACCGGAATGAGACCGCCTCATAATCTCATAAGATCAAATACCTCTCGCGGGCTCACTCCGGCACAACCTCGAAACAAATAGGCGGCGGAGTGCGCAACAGAGGCGCATTCCGCCCTACAAAGGCCACCCACGTGAGGAGTTAGCCCCATCCGTACAGAAAGCGTTAGCCCTCCCGATTGGAATGATTGTCCAGGTTTTTATGCAGTTCCAGCAGGGTCATGTAAGGTTTATATCCCAGGTTGGTGTAGAGGTGCATGGCTCCGGTCGGGTTTTGCGTATCGGCGGTTAGCGCGACTTCATCCATATTCATCGCTTTAAACATTGCCATCGAACGGCAGATCAGAGCACGCGCAATGCCGCGACCGCGCCATTCCCTTCGGACGGAAATCGCCTCAGTGTAACCACGCCGGCGGTTTTCCAACTCGTTTTCTTCCATCGAGACGTAATTCTGCACCGAGCCAACCACCTCATCGCCATCCCAGGCCACTTGCCAAAGCATAGGTTGAAAATTCGGATTTGAGATATAACTCTGGTACCACTCCTCGGTAGGATTAGATGCGCCGTATTCATCCTTGAAAGCCTCGTTTGCTGCTTCCCAAATCTTGCGATAATCTTTGGGCAGGGCAGGACGCACGCTTATCCCTTCTGGCAGGGGTCTTTCTGGCAGGTCAGTGAGAGGACGGCTCATCGAGACGTAATAGCGTTCGATGGTATAGCCAGATTGCGTCAGAATCTCAAAGCGGTTTCGGTCAGTTTCGCGACACAGCGTCACAACAAAGCCGTCGTCTCCTTCAGAAAGGCTGGCAGCGTAATGCTGACCACGCGACTCTCCCCAGGTAATCAGGCTTTGTTCGATGCCCACGCCCTGCCAGCCGGGGTCAACATAAAAGAGATTGATATAGGCATATTGACGCGTGGCAATTTCGCGTTCCCAAAAGAACCTGCAAAAGGCGACGGTTTGCCCGTTGACTTCAACGAAGATCAGGTCTTCCCGTGGGTCAGTGTTGCTCAGGTTGGTGTACTCCGCGCGCAGGCCTTCGATGGTGGTTTCACCCGAGTATTGTTTGGCGGCATGGAGGCTGGTGAAGATTGCCAACATTTTAGGGTAGTCTGACTCGCCCTCAAAATGGCGGAAGACCAAGCCTTCAATGTCGGGGGTGGTTTCAAGTGGATAAATTTCAGGTGTAGTCACTTTCGTCTCTTTCATTTCTTCGATAATAAAATTTGGCTCAGTTTGAGGTTAACAAAAAAACCACGGGTTTGGATTGCCCGTGGTTCGTTGATTCGTAAGGTTGAAAAATCAATAAACAGGCGCAATCCGGCCAATGCAAATAAGCGTGCTTGCAGAGGCACAGATGGAGTTGATGTTGTGATAGTTAATAACCATGTGGTAATTCTAAGACAAACGCGGACCATGTCAAGATGTAAGGCGGATGTGAAGCGCTCTCACTTTTCCTACCACCTATGAGCTATGATATGCTTCTGATACCCCATACAGGTTTTGTTGTCACCCGGCTTGACAATTCGCCGCTTGTTTGTTAATATTTTATTAATAGTGGGGCAAGAGTTATATCGGTATCAAATATATTTAGCTCTAGGAGGGAACAATGAAAAGGACGATAACCATACTTTGCATCCTATTCATGTCAAGCTTGATTGTAATCCCTGTTCATGCTGTAAATCTGAGGGCTGCCTGCAGCGGATCAGGATGTCATGGGCTTAACCCTCAAACAATGGGTTGTGGGAATGATGCTCAATCGGGTGAATACAAGTTTTTCATTGATGGATACGTTGAACATCGGTTTTCACAGGAATGCGACGCAGAGTAGGCACGGGCTTCCAATCAGGGTTCGAGCATTCAATATGTCGCCGCATCCATCCGCTACGGCGGCTCAAACTATGACTACTCACTAAGTGTTAGCTCTCCATCCAGAATTGGCATAGGTCAAACTGTCTATACAGCCATGTTGGGTCCGCGTACTTTCTCAAGAGCGTGTGGCAGGGTCAATGCGACCGTTGGACCTATCCCAACTCCAGTTCCATTATGGACTGACATCTGTTCAAACGTCGGGTAAAGGTTTCGTCGCGAAAGGAGAAATCTGTGAACAATATCAAGAAGGTTCTGTTTCTATGTATAGCTATAGTTTTAATGTGTTTCACGGCGGTTAGCTGCCAAAAAAACGAGTCCGCAGCCGAGCCTCAAGCACTTCCAGTAATTCCAAAGCCCCAAGTCACCTATGCTGATTCCTCAGAAAAGGCGGTATCAGCCCAGGATTCAGAATCGTCAGAAAATAACTCCCCTGAAATGCAGACAATGGAAGTTAATGGTCAATCCTTCTCTGCCTGGGATTTTAAAGTAGACCGGGAGTCAAAACAGGCTTCAGTCGTGGTCAGTTTCGATTTGCCCAGCAATGCAGACTGGATGTTCAATTTACGCAAGGGTGTCAGGCTCACAATCGGAAACGAAACGTTCCTGATAGGCGCGGGTAGCCCCATTGTGGTTTACGTTCGTTCACCGAGGGATGGATTACTCCGTAAAATTTCCTTTGACAACAATTCGGCCGCTGGCGTTGAGGAAGTAGTCAACGATCCTCAGGAAATACCCGTCAGAATTGAACGTATCTACTTTGACCTGTCGGACCAGGTTATTGAAAAAGATTTGACAGGGCAACCGGTAAAACTTGTGATTGATTCCCTGTTCTTACGTCCTTATGAAGGGCAGGAATGCGATGAGGAGTATCTCGCGCGTGCCCAGGCAAGGTTGGATGAGGTTCAAAAAGGGATCGTGCTGGCATGCGGTAGTGGCGACTTCTCTCAGGAAATTGTTGTTAAGCAAAAGCCAGTGGGCATTGACGCGGACGCAGTTATTGCATCAGTTTTCCCCAATGGCATATTTGTGGATCTGAATATGATCCATGGTCCATGGGAGTTCATCCTGCAGCCATAGACTGACCCCAATAAGTATCAGGCCGCCTTTGAAAGAGGGCGGTCTTTTTATTGTTTGTTTCATCAGTAATCTAACACCGGAAAAGATATTAAAAAAGTGTTCTAATTGTCCGCTCTAACGACATTGTCATCATTCACGTGGAAGTGATATACTTTTCCTTCGTGGATATTAACACTTACTCAACCTGGCTGGAGATTGACCTCAAAGCCATCAAGAACAATGCCGCCCTGATCCGTGAAAAGACCGGTTCGGAGGTGATGGCTGTGATCAAAGCCAATGGCTACGGTCACGGAGCGCGTCCGGCCGCCCAGGCTGCCATTGCTGGCGGCGCCACCTGGATTGGCGTGGCGCGCATCGAAGAAGCGCTTGCCCTGCCGCGGCGGCATCTCCTGCAAGCTGCTGGTGTTGGGTTTTACCCCCGCAGCCAAAGTGCCTGAAGCAATCGAGCACAACATCACGGTGGCGCTCTTTGATCCTGATTTGGCGCAGAACTACCTGGAATATGTCAATATTCACGGCGGCATGCTGCATGCCCACCTCAAGGTAGAGACCGGCATGGGACGCCTGGGTATGAATCCTGAGCATGTCGCTTCATTCCTTGAAGGTCTAAAAGACACTGCCCTCAGGGTAGACGGCATCTTTACCCATCTTGCCCGCGCTGATGAGCCCGACTCGGACTCCACCCCCAGGCAGCTGGCAATCTTTGACGCGCTTCTGGCAGATCTGGAAAGCAGAGGGCTAAAACCTGAAAAAGTGCACGCTGCCAACTCGGCTGCCGTGCTCAACTTCCCTCAGTCCTACTATGACATCGTTCGTCCAGGCGACCTTCTCTTTGGCATGTCTCCTACTGGTGACACTTTGCCTGAAGGTTTCAAGCCTGCCCTCACCTGGAAGGCACGCATCATCTCGCTACATAACTTCCCTGCTGGTCAGGGAATAAGTTATGGTTCCACCTATGTTACCAGCAAAGATGAGCGCATTGGTGTCATGCCCACCGGATATGGCGATGGTTTCCGCCGGGCTGAAAATCAGCAGGTGCTGGTTGGCGGCAAACGCGTGGACATCGTTGGCAGGGTTTGCATGGACCAGTGCATGCTGCAGCTCGATAGCGTCCCTGATGCCAGGGTGGGGGACGAAATTGTAATTATTGGCTCGCAGGGCGACGAGACCCTGAGTGTGGATGAGGTCGCAAAACGTTGGGGCACGATCAACTACGAAGTGGTTTGCGGTTTGGCTGATCGCCTTCCCAGGATCTATAACGAATGACCAAATCTTTAATCAAGGCGGAATTTCACTGCCATACTGTTTTTTCTCCCGATAGCCTGGTGGAATTGAGCGCGCTGCTTAAGGCTTGCGATGAGCGTGGGATTGACAAGATAGCCATTACTGATCACGGCAGCATGCAAGGTGCCCTCAAAGCGCACAAAATGGCGCCTGATCGCGTGATCCTGGCGGAGGAAATAGAGACACCAGAAGGCGAGTTGTTGGGATACTTCATGACCGAAGAGATCCCCCAGGGTTTGCCAGCGGTTGAGGTTGTGCGGCGGTTGCGCGGGCAGGGGGCATTTATCAGCATGGCTCATCCTTTTGATCCATTCCGAAGCTGGTGGACTGAGAAAACACTGGAGCAGATCATGCCTTACATTGATGGGCTGGAGGTCTTTAATGCCCGCTGTCGGCGTGAGGAATACAACCAGGTTGCTTACGAGGTTGCATTGGAAAATGGGAAAGCTCTTATGGCGGGCAGCGACGCCCACGCACTCAGCGAGTTGGGGCGAGCCAGTATGACCATGCCCTGGTTTGACGACGCAGCAGGTCTGCGAGCGGCAGTGCGCGAGGCTAGCATCAGCGGCGAGCTTTCCGGTTTATACGTCCACATGGTCTCGACCTTCGCCCGGGTGGCAAAGAAATTCAATTTTTAATGTCGCGAACAATTCTTTTTTGATCGCTCACGGCTCGAAGGGGTGAGGTTTATCTTATCACGAGCGAAGCGCGGCGATCTGCTTTTTATCAGCCGACAAAATCCGAAAATGCAATTTCGTAGGGCGCGATTGAAAGCACTACGAAAAATTCTACGCAGAGGGCTTTGGTGTGCTTTCAATCCGCCATCCGCAATTGGTAATTTATTGGCGGATTAGGGGCATACGCATACAAGATAATGTTTGCGGTGCCCTCAAGCTCGCCCTACGAAGGGTTTTGTTACAAGCAAGGTTTTAAAGATCCGCATTTCGCCTTTTCAGTCCATAACTTTAGACTGCCACGCCCCTCGTATAATCTTAGATTAGTTGCCTTTTTAGAACCGGGCCTCGCAGTGACAGATTTTCCTGTCATCGCGAGCGAAACAGCCTGTGCCCGCGAAGCAGGGCATGGCGATCTGCTGGTGGAGACCTCCGGTCAAAACCCGCGCTCGGTCTGGAGACCGGCACGATCAATCCCGTCATCGCGAGCGAAGCGCGGCGATCTGCCTTTTTTGAGTGGAGACCTTCGGTCAACATCCATGCGCGGCGATGACGCCGGCACGATCAAGGCATCGGACGCCGGCATGATCGGAGTCAGCAGTGGCGGATGAGGGCGCTTGACGCTCGTCTAAGCTAAAGTTTGCGGTGCCCTCAAGCTCGCCCTACGGTCTTTATCTTTGAGATTCGCCACCACAAACATCTGTTAAAACAAAGGACACTCTTTTCAAGAGTGCCCTTTTTCATGCTTGGAATAATTCAGAACTTCCTACTGCAATAACGAGAAAATTAGCCAGGCTGCCAAAATCAGGAAGACAATAGCCATGCCGATCTTGACGGCTCCGGCGTGTTTACGCAGGAATTCAGTGAACTGCTTGGAGCTCGTGCCATAAAATGCCAGGATGAAGACGACGATCAGCGGCACGATGAACATCAGGTTATAAAGTACCAGGTAAAATAGTGCCTGCCCGCGCATTTCTGGGACGGAGCTCATTGAGATAATTACGGGAAGATAGATTTGCCCGGTACAAGCCAGTTCCAACATTGAGATCAGCAACCCGGTGGCGAAAGCTCCAAGAACATAGCTGCTGGCTTTGCGTCCCTCGCGGACGGTCTGATTGATGCGCTTGCGCAGGGGCTCTGGGAGCTTGAGTGCCATGTCGCTCAGGTCGCCCTTGCGCACCTTGATATAGTCGCGGATGCTCAGGACTGCCAAAACCAGACATAAGACAGCCGTGAACATGTAAACGACTTTACTGATGACGGAAGTGAAGCCTGAGATCAAGTCCAATACTTTGTAAAAACCAAGCCCCACCACTAAATACGCGATGAAAACACCCAGGGTAAAACTGGCACCGGTAATCAAGATTTCTTTGCCTTTTTTACCACTCAGCGACAGATAAGAGACAAAGAAAATGATGGTAGCAAAGGCGCAAGGGTTCAGCCCATCCACCAGACCAGCCAGAACAACAGCCAGCCAACCCATTCTTTCAAAACGGTCGAGCAAGGCATTATTACATTCTTCAAGATCGCAATTTTCCCAAAAGGCAGGAGAACCTGTCTCGCTCAATTCTTTTAAGACTGGCTCAATTAGGTCAGGTGTAAACTCTGATTCGTCAATCCAGGCGTAATCGCCAATGAAGAGTGCGGGTGTATTAAATTTTTTATCCACACCGACGCGATTGGCCATCCATTCAGCCAATGCGGCTTCTTCAAAAATATTGAATTCCTCAATGATCAGCTGGGGGTATTTGCTCTGCAGATAAATCATGTCAGTTTCGGCACGGGCGCATTCTTTACAGCCGGTTTGATAGTAATAGGCTGCGTAGATTGGCGCAGCAATTTCACAGGCCTCCGGATTTTCCGGGCTGCAAACCAAAGCTCCATCGGGTGTGGGTTGAATTTGTGAGATCACCAGCGAAGCAGGATCCACCCCGGGGATTTCAGGGAGCTTGATGCCATCGCCCTCAAGCCCTGCTTCCACCAGTGAAACAAACTTTTCGCGTGTTTGTTCCTCACCATTGAGCATCTGATCCCCGATCAATACGACGGGCAGACCACGATCGCCGGCTCCGATGCCAAAGGCGCTCTCGGCTTTCATCAGGGCTTCGTAATTGACGCTTTCGCCTAATTCAACCAGTCTGATGCCGATCAAACCCGGATATTCAGCTTCCAGCGGCTTTACGACAGTTTCCAAAATGTCCAAACAGTGGCTGCAACTGGTTGAGTAGAAATAATACGCTTCAACTTTTACGTTCTCCAAGTCAGGTACGGTAGGTCCTGATCCTATAGGTCCAATGCCCTGTGGATGCAGGTCTGAAGCAGATGCCAGGTTTGGCATTAGTAGTGAAAAGAAGGCAATCAGCGAGAGCCCGATGGAGGTCAGGAACGCTCTGGTTTCTCTGTTTTGCATAAGAGTTAGTAACCTTTCAAAAGTTGACTTTAAATGGTTTGTTTAGATTTCCGTCTGATTCTAACACGTGTGAAAAAAAGGACAAATTAGATTTGTATTAATTATGCGATTTCCACCTTGGTGATTGGAAAACGGCTGGCATTGAAACGATCAATCAATAGTTGGCGCTGATCTCCTTCAATGCCACCCAGGATCATGCGCAACCGGAAATCACCATTTTTTGAAGTGGAACTCACTGTTCGCAGAATGTTTCCGCCTACTTCTGAAACAAGACCGGCAAAATATGCCAACCCGCCCGGACGATTGGTGGCTTCAGGTCCTTCCACCAGCAACGAAGTCCAGCGCAGAGCTGTCCGGGAGATCCCCACCAGGTCCAGCGCGTTCTCGAATTCGTCCGAGGAAATTGAACCACCACCAATTGCAGAATAGAGATCGTCAAGGTTGGCGCAGGCTAAGAGCCCGAGCAAGGCTTCGATGCGGTTTGGATCCAAAGCGCGCACGTCATCCAGGTCCAGGATTCCCCGTTCGGAGATGACGTTGTGGATTGATTCTCGCCCTCTGCGGCTTGCTTCCTTCAGGTTGACCATTGCCAGCACGTTTCGCAGTAACCGAGCTGTGGAGGCATTGCAGTGGTTCAGCCAATCCGGCTCAGGGATTTTGTGCGGTTCGCCGCTGAGCACTTCCACCACGTCCCCTGGATTAAGCGTGTCGTAGAGGTGCCGCTCTTCGCCATTCACCAGGACCTTGTGGATCTTGTCGAGATAGAACTCCTGGATAGCCGCGACGCCATCCAAAACCGTGCTGCCTTCCTGCAAGAAGCGTGTGCCACCAAAGGGGGTCAGGATCTGCACCGGCCTGTAACGGCTGATGTCCTGTTCGTGGTTGATGGCGTAGATGACCCCCCAGGTGTTTTCACCTTCCATACTCTCGGTGGCAATGGCGACCTCAATGGCGCCTGTTCCAGGCAGATAAGCGGTTACCTGTAAGGCGCGGTAGCCATTCTGCGGGGAAGCGATGTAGTCATCGAAGCGGTCCTGGTCGAGATTTCGGCTGAAATAGCGGTTGACGCGTGAAAGCAACCGGTAACAAGCAGTTTCATCATCGTTTCTAACCAGCATCCGAAAGCTGACAATGTCATTGACAGCAGAGAAGTCCTGCAGGGAGGTGCGGTGGCTGCGAGCCATGCGCTGCAACTTATCCCAAGCCTGCCAGTAGCCATTGACAGTGAAGCGGATAGAGCCGTCCACGCCTTCAGCTTCCATCAGGTGGCCAAGTTCGTTGAGGTAGTAGCGGATGAAGTTGATGTTTAAGCGGGGGTCAGAGTCGATCTTGTTTTTTACTTTGTTGAAGGAGGCGGGTTCGGCGTAGGGAAAAGCCATGTCTTCGATCCAGCGGCGCCAGCGATAACAATTGAGAATGCCCGCCAGTTTACCATAAGCTCGAATGGCTTCAGTTGCTTTTTGCCACTGTTTGCCCGGGGATTGGTAGTGCAGGGTCATCATGTTGTGGCTTTTATCTGCAAGCTTTACCACAAAGACTGCCGGGTCGCGGAACATGGCGATCTTGCGCAGTGTTTCCATCTCGCGCGTGGAGCCATCCCGGGGGTTGCTCATTTTGGTAAGGCCATCAATGATGTGAGCAACTTCCTCGCCCAAATTCCCGGGGAAGAGGGCTTTGATCTCATCTAAAGTTTCGCCCTGGTCTTCAATAGTATCGTGAAGCAGGGCGGCAATGGTCCAGGATTCTTTTTGTACCAGCTTGTCGACAAAAGCTGCCACCCAGGCACAGTGTGTCTCGAAATACGGCTCACCGGATAGGCGGACCTGCCCGGCATGCACCTGTTGCCCCCAGGCGTAGGCACGCTGTATGGCTTCCGTTCGAGGCACGATGGCGCCGACCGAAAACTCATCCGAAATCGACGGACGAATTTCAGAAATGTTCTGAATGTCGACCACAATTATCCTTCCTCTCCAAGGGCAGGACTTTACGTTAATTGTTTAAATATAGCATAGAAATGGTGCCTTTGCAGAAAATTTCACAACCTTTCTGTTAATTGCCATAGGACTATTCTCGTTGGTAACTTTTCGATGTCGAATTTTGCGCTCAGGTTTGCTTACAAGCAGAGTTTAATTACGCCAAAAAATGGTGAGATAGATCAAAAGTCCAATCCCCACAAAGGATGTGAGCCAGAAAAGGTTCTTGCGGGTTTTGTGCCTGAATAATAACATCCCGACCAGAGCACCTATGCCGCCACCGAATAGTGTCAATCCCAGCAGGGATTTTTCGGGGATGCGCCAACCGCCACGTTTGGCCTGGAACTTATCGTAACCAAAAAGCAGGAAATTGATGAAATTCAATGGTATTGCAAGAAGCAGCATAGTTTCGTTCACGGATAACCTCATCTAACAGCTATAATCAAAGTATTATAGTGCTAATTGAAATGGAAGAACCAAACAAACAACGCCTGATACCTCTGGAACCCGTCCAGAAAGAAATATTGGTAGTGAATTCACGCTTCATTGCCGATCTCGAGTTTGCTGGCAGCGTTGAGGAGGCTCGTGCCCACCTGGCAAGGGTTCGCGAGAGCCACCCGACGGCATCGCATCATGTTCCGGCTTTTATTATTGGTCACGGCAATAGCATCATCACCCATTGCAGCGATGATGGTGAACCCTCCGGTACTGCCGGCAGGCCGGCGCTGGCGGTTTTGCAGTGCAGCGGTCTCGGCAACGTTTCGGTGGTGGTGACGCGCTATTTTGGCGGCACCAAGCTGGGCACCGGGGGGTTGGTGAGAGCTTATGGCGATGCTGTGCGGGAAGTGCTGAAAATGGTAAAGCCTGCCGTGCTTCTGCCGACGACGACCCTTATGTTCGTGACACCTTATCGCTTGTATGATCAGGCAGTCAGGCTGATGGAAGCGCACAAGGGGCAAGTGTTGGAGACGGAGTTTTTTGAAGATGTCACGATAACCGTGCGCTTCAAGGATGAAGAAGTGGAAACCTTTACAAGCCAGCTGGGCAACCTCAGCGCGGGACAGATCCAGCCGGTGGTTGTCGAGCAAAACCCCGAGAATGTATTTCAGTTATAGCCTGTCAATCTGAGGTCAGCGAAGAATCCTACCGACAAAGGGGCAAGATCCTTCACTTTGTTCAGGATGACAAAACCTCTATCATTTTGAGTGCCAACCGGACTGTCATTCTGAGCGCCAACTGGACTGTCATTCTGGGCGCCAACCGGACTGTCATTCTGAGCGCCAACGAAGAATCTTATTGGCAAATGGGCAAGATCCTTCACTTTGTTCAGGATGACGATACCTCTATCATTTTGAGTGCCAACCGGATAGTCACTCTGAGCGTCAGCGAAGAATCTTACCGACAAAGGGGCAAGATCCTTCACTTTTTTCAGGATGACAGTGCGCCTTTGTTGAGATCACCCCTCTATCAATACAAATGCTGTTGGGCGGTGTAAAGCTTGTGGTAAAGCCCTTTTTGTGCCAGCAACTCCTCGTGTTTTCCCGCTTCCACAATTTTGCTGCCTTCCAAAGCCACAATCCGATCCGCATTCCGCACCGTTGAAAGCCGGTGGGCAATGATGATCGTGGTGCGCCCCTTTATAAGGCGTTCCAGCGCCTGCTGGATCAGCATTTCGGTCTCTGTATCCACAGATGATGTGGCTTCATCCAGTATCAGGATAGGGCTGTCCTTTAATACCGCCCGGGCAATCGAAAGGCGCTGCTTTTGCCCGCCGGAGAGCTTGACACCACGTTCACCAATCAGCGTGTCGTAGCCATTAGGCATGTGCTCGATGAATTCAGACGCGTTGGCGATCTGGGCTGCCCGGATCACTTCCTCTTCCGTGGCGTCGGGTTTGCCAAAGAGGATATTCTCACGGACGGTTCCATGGAAGAGGAAAACGTCCTGCAGCACCATGCTGACCGATTGATGCAGCAGGTCAAGGTCAATTTCCCGCACATCGACGCCATCAATTAGGATTCTGCCTTCAATCGTGTCATAAAAACGCGGAACGAGGCTTACCAGGGTGGTTTTTCCCACACCAGTCGGACCCACCAGGGCGACCGTTGTGCCAGCCGGGATGTCGAGGTTGATGTTTGTGAGCACGTCTTCACCCTGGTTGTAATAAAAGTGGACGTTTTCAAAGCGGACGTCCCCTCTTATGGGCTCCAGGAAGCTATGCGGCTCATCGGGGTTGGCGATCTCAGGCGAAACGGTCAGGATTTCGGCAATGCGTTCGAAGCCAGCCAGGGATTCCTGGACTGCTTCCATCGAGTTGCCCAGGCTGCGGACAGGCGTATAGAAACTATCGAGGTAGAGGAAAAACGCAACCAGATCAGCAATCGAAAGCGATCCGGCGATCGCCATCCGGGCGCCAAAAAAGATCACGAGCAGCTGACCAATACCCGCCGCAAAGTCAAAAATTGGGTTGAAGATCGCCATCAACTTCAAGGCGCGCAGGTTTTTATGCAGCACCATCTGGATCTTGTCGTCCACTTTATCGAGAGCATCTTCTTCGCGGGCGAAGGCCTTAACTTCCCGTATCCCGGAAAGGCTGTCATTAAGCACCGCGTTCAACTCGCCAATGGATTGCTGTCGGTTTCTGAAGGCAGGGCGAACCACCTTGCTGTAACCAATCAAGGCAAGAATGATCAGGGGAATGGGGATCAGAGTCAGCAGGGTGAGATTAATATTCATTGAAAGCAAGATAGCGGTCACGCCAATCAGCGTGATGCCATTGACGATCACGTCTGGCAACGCGTGGGCAATCATGCGTTCAAACAGATCCGTATCATTGATGATCCTTGACATCAACTGACCGGTTTGCTTATCTTCATAAAAGCGCAGCGAAAGCTTCTGGATGTGCTGATAGACCATCTTGCGGGCATCCGAAACAACTCCCCAGCCAGCCTTATGTGCGGCGTAAGAGCGGATAAATTGCATCACCGCCCGCGCGACGAACACAATCAGCGCGATCGCTGAGATGCGGGTGATGTAGTCGATAGTTCCCTGGTCCAGCGGTTGGGTGGTGAGACGGTCGATCAACTGGCGGATGATCCAGGGGATCAGGAGCTGTGCTCCAACCAAACCAAGCATCGTCAAAGTGGTCAGGAAGATCAATTTGGAATATTTTTTGGCAAGTCTGCCGAGCAACGCAAATGGTTTCACGATTTATTCAAATCCTTGTATGAGATGACAACTGCAGCATGTTTACCCCAACATGGGATCGGTATGCCCCAGGATTTTTGAAAGGCTTTATCTTCCATCCAAAACAGGCCTGTCCCCTGGGTTACCCAGGAATTGATGAAACCCCAGGGTGTATGGATCTCGCCGCTGTAGTGTTCCGGATCATAAGCCGCAAAAACCATTGTATGACCGCCAGCGCCTTTCAGCTTATTGTAGTTCTTTGGCTGGTCCATGTAATAAATTTCCGGCGAATGCCCAAACCACCAATATATGGTCACCAGGCTGGCGATGTTTTCTGCTTCCGCAGTAGTCCGCAAAAGCTCAGGGCTCAGGTGAAAAACGTCTGCCTTGAGCAAGAGATCATATTTTTTGGCAAGGTAGCGCAGCAGGCGCACCTGCAAGGGGGGAGTAATGCCTGATTTGGGCGCCAGGCGGAAAACACTTCCGCGCCACCAGATGCGGTTGACCTCTTTAATAATTTCCTGGGGATCCAGCCTGACATCGGTCAGCAGCTCGATCGCAGCGACAAGAGAGTGGATTGCGCAATCATTCCCTATTTGTAGAGACTGAAATTTGGCAAGGTTCTTTTCGGGCAGGGCGAGCAAGCTGGTCTTTTTCATTGGTATAATTGTACAATGAATTGACTTCCGAAGAACAAAAATGCAACTCCTTCAACCTTTTATGAAGATATTGCTTCATTCAAAATCAGCAAAATAAGCTTTCGACCATTGGTATTAGCATAGAAGTCCACCCAGGAAGGCAGGCCAAGATGAAAGTGAGTGCAGCCGGTAATCAATTTCATCGGAGACCGTGTTTTTAACTTGAATTAATTGATATTTCCGTTATTATCTTAATTAATAACGACATCAGTTATTCAAACCGGAACTCCAGAGTCTCAATAGGATGAGTACTAAACCTCATCGACCATTTTCATAATTTATCTGGATTATTCTGAGATCGATACCACAATAAGGACCTAATAAAAAGGAGTTGATCATGAGAAACTTTCGGTTATGGCATTTTCTGGCATTTGTGATTGCTTGTCTGGTAACCGGTTTGTTTTTTGAGAGTGTTACAGCTGCGCCAGCAGCACCGATTGAACACACTCTCATCCAACCGGACGGTTCAGAGCTAATTGTCAAGCAGTGGGGTGATGAATGGTCGAACGGATATGAAACCCTTGACGGTTATACCATCATTCAAGATGATCAGGATTGGTGGGTCTTTGCCCATGTGGTGGATGGTCGTCTGGAACCTTTCCACTTGTTGAGGAAGACATTTCGGGCAGATTTTGCTGTACCAGTTGGATTAGATCAGCATCAGCGCCCTGAAATTGACGCGGAAGCGCGTGACCAAAGACCAGGTCAATCACTTGATTATCAAAACTCAGGTAATCAGCCTACGCTTGTTCTGTTGGCTGAGTTTACAGACGCTACTGCTACTTACCCTCCAGCACATTTTTCAGCCAGTGTTTTTGGAGCGTCATCAAGTGTCAAGCATTTTTACAACACCGCGTCTTACTCTAACCTGGTTCTTATTCCAGCTATTGAGACCTTTGGTACAAGTAACGATGGCGTGATTGGCTGGCTTAACCTGGGCTACAATCATCCTAATACAGGTAGCTCCACCTCTGTGCAAAACCAATTGATCACGAAAAATGCGCTGATCGCTGCTGATCCATACATCAACTATGCGAGTTACGATAACAATTCTGATAGCTATATTTCTGCCAATGAACTCCACATAATGGTGGCAGTAGCAGGATATGAGGCTTCATATAGTGCTAATATTCCGAGTATTTGGGCACACCAGTGGAATTTGAATAGTGTTGGTACAGTTACCTTGGACGGTGTGACTCTCGGAGATTGGTACCACAACAGCGGTTATTCCCAATTTGGAGAAATTCACCTTGACCACCCTGCAACCATTGGTGTTATGGCGCATGAATTGGGACACGATCTGAGCTGGCCAGATCTTTATGATACTGATGGCAGCTCGGATGGATTGGGCGTTTGGTCCATCATGAGTTCTGGGGGTTGGAATCGCACTGGCACAAATTTCTACGGCAGCTCACCAGCGCTGCCTGATGCCTGGCTGAAATGGTACCAGGGATGGTTAACACCTACCGTAGTGAGCGGTACTATTACCAACGTTCCGATTTACCAGGCAGAAAACAACGCCAGTGTCTATGTGCTCTGCCCAAACCCAGGTGGTGTGGATTGGGAGTTCTACCAATACTCTGGAAGCGGTGAGTATTTCCTGGTAGAAAACCGGCAACTGGTCAGCTATGACGCTGGCTTGCCGGGATGCGGCTTAAACATCCTGCATATTGACGAGAGTGTCACGAACACCAACAGCGCTAACGCGAACGAGTACCATCCTTTAGTAAAATTTATGCAAGCGGATGGATTGGATGAACTTCTGTTGGGAGATTCTATTGACTCTGAGCGAGGTGACAATGGAGATCCTTTCCCTGGTATCACTACTAACCGAACCTTCAATTACAACTCCACTCCCAATAGCCGTTTATATAGCGGCGCAGATAGCCTCGCAGCGGTAACAAATATCAGCAATTGTGGCACCACTATGACAGCTGACCTGTCCTATTCAGGGGTTACGAACCAACCGCCTGTAGCAAATGCCGGGCCGGATCAAGTGGTCTTTACCAACTTAATGGTCACCCTGGATGGCAGCGGCAGTTTTGACCCCGACGGCAACTATCCCCTCACGTATTCATGGTCACAGGCAAGTGGTCCACCCATCACCTTGATTAATCCGGGGACGGTCTCTCCAACTTTTATTGCCCCAAGTGTACCTGCAGTCGTAGTGCTTCAATTGGTCGTTACCGATAGTCTGGGAGCGATCTCAATTCCCGACTATGTGATTATAACCATCATTAATAATCCGCCGGTTGCTGATGCAGGCCCGGACCAGACAGTTTCCGCGCTTGCTCTGGTCATGCTTGATGGCACTGGCAGCTATGACCCTGATGGGAATCTGCCTCTGACCTATAACTGGCTCCAGACCGGTGGACCAGGTGCGCCGTTGAGTAACCCGCTGGCCCCAGCCGACTTTCAGGCACCACCCATCACCGGCGTTATGACATTCGACCTGTATGTTACGGACAGTTTGGGCACAACCTCCGCACCGGATACGGTCACTATCACCGTACAAAACCAGGCGCCGGTGGCAAACGCGGGTTTGGATCAGACAGTCATTGTCAATACCTTCGTAACATTGGATGGCACCGCAAGCCTTGATCCGGATGGGCATCTGCCTTTGATGTACCTGTGGACTCAAACCGCAGGTCCTTTGGTGGTGTTGGATAATCCAGCAGCTTGCAGCCCCATTTTCACCGCGCCATCCACACCAGCAAGCCTGACCTTCTCGTTGATGGTCACAGACAGCCTCATGGTCCCTTCCGTGCCGGATACGGTGAGTATCTTTGTCATTGGGAGTAGTGTCTACCTGCCTATGTTGATAAGGTGACATTTTGGTGATTACTGGCAAGAACGATTGAAAAATTGGAAAATAAACAGACAGGCCAGATTTGATTGACATCCCACAGCTGGGATGCTAATATATAGTTACAACTGAATTACTGAGGTTACCCCACGCCCGGAAGCTAAGGTGTAATGGCGGAAGCTGGTGAAAGTCCAGCACTGTACCGCAACTGTAAGTCGAACTGACAAGCCAGGAAGCCACCCTCAGGTAAACCCAACATAACCTTCTCGGATTAAGGGTGGGTGAGAAACGCTCATATTCTCAACCCTTTCTAATCCAGAAGGGGTTGATTTTTTTGAAATCGAGGAGAATATGAAAAGAATCGTGACCCTTCTGGCTGTAGTGATCCTTCTGGCTTTGCCTGCCTGCCAGGCAGGCGACCAGGTCGTTGAGACCGCAGCTCCTGTAGCACAAACTTATCCTTTGGAAGTCCAATCTGAAGAAGCTTATCCTGTTGATGAGACAGACCAACCGAGCAGGACGATGAACAAATCACAATTGATTATGCCGCGAATTTCGCAGCAGATATAAAGAAGGCTACAGCTGCTGACGGTGCTGCGCCATGGGCAGGGGCTACCGGGCTCATTGATACGTGCTTGTGCCAAAGGGTCAGCTGAACCCAAGCGGTATCGGGGATGCCATGATTGTGCGCACTCCCGTCGAGAGCTTTGTGTCTCTCTCCACCACTTACCTGCCTTTCCTTGAGCAAATTGGTGCGCTTGAGCTGGTGGCTGTTGAATTCCGGCGCGTATATCTACAACCGTTCCGCTGTGCAGAGCAGGCTACAGGCGGGGCCGTTTCCGAAGTGGGCAGTGGGGCAGTCGGCATCAATGTTGAACGGCTGATTTGACCTCAATCCTGATCTGATTATGACCTCTGCCAGTGGACTTCGCCGATTATGACTCACATCCTCCAACTGCTTGAAGCCGGCCTGAAGGTGGTCGTTAATTCCGATTACCTGGAACAAGACCCGCTGGGGCAGGCTGAGTGGGGTAAGTTCATTGCTGCATTTTATGAGAAGGAAGCGGAGGCTGACCACCTGTTCGACGAGATGGTTGCGCGCTGCAGCAGGCAAAAGCCCTCTCGGATGGTGGCATGACTGAAGCGTGGGCGTGTTCACCGTACGCCTATGAAGGCACCTGGTACATGCCAGGAGGAAGGCTTCATCGCTATTTTTGCTGTGATGCCGGTACGGATACGCGCAAGGATGTTGAAGGCAGCGGCGCGTAGCCGCTTGATTTTGAAGTCGTCCTGGAGGGCCAAGGATGCGGATTATTGGATAAACGTTGGCGCAATCGCAGTTTCGCCATCCTTGGCGATGGATGCCGCTATATGGACTTTGAAGCCTATCAGCAAGGCAATGTTTACACCTACAGCGGCGTGTGAGCACATTGGGTGCCGTTGATTATTTCGAGAGTGGCGCTGCCATTCCGGACGTGATCCTGATGGATCTGATCGGCTTGTTCTATCCGGACCTGCTGCCTGAGCATGAATTTTCTTCTACCAGGCACTCCAATAGCTTCGATTTACTCTGTTGATTGAAAGCCGACCGATGAAACATAAGCCTGAGAGCCCAATGAGTCCCACAAAACCAAGCGCTTGTGGCTTTTTGGCTGCTACTGGTGCTTATCTGGGATTATTTTTGCTCAATCTCGCCTTCGGTTCGGTCAACATTCCGCTGAAGATATTTGGGGATCGCTCATCGGTCAGGAAGGCATCAAAGGAAAGTTGGGTCTACATCATCCAAAACTCACGCTTGCCGCGCGTTCTGACGGCTGCCTTGGCTGGGATTGCCCTGAGCGCTTCAGGGCTGCAGATGCAGACCATGTTCCGCAATCCGTTGGCGGATCCTTTCATCCTGGGCATCGGAATTCAGGGCCCGGTCTGGGCGTGGCGATTGCCATTCTTGGCTCGGGTTTTGTGGGTGGCTTGTTTCTGCCAACCCTCACCTGCGCGGAGGAAATTTTCGCTCGTGCTGGCAGCACGTCCGCTGGGGCAGGATTGGTGTTGGCTGATCCTTTTGGTCGGGCGTGGGTACAAAACCCCGACCACTGATTCAGGTCTGATGTTTGGGCATGCCACCAGTGCCATTGTAAGCATCCTGGTCTACTTCAGCGCGCCGGAACGCATCAGGCTTACTCCATCTGGTCTTTTGGCTCCTTCAGCGGTGTCAATTGGACGCGATTGAACGTGATGGCTTTGAGTGGTTCTTGCGGGGGTCAGATAATGGCACTTTTGCCAAAGGGCTTGAACGCGCTGCTGCTGGGGGAGGATTACGCCCGCAAGCGGGCTCAACGTTGGCTTGCTGCGCCTGGTTTTTGCTCAGCGCCTCAGTGCTCTCAGGTGCTGTGACGGCTTTTGCGGACCGATTGGCTTCATCGGGGTGGCAGTTCCACATATTGCCCGCAACTTGTTTAAAACATCCAACCATAAAATTCTTATTCCGGCGATCGTTCTGATTGGCGCGGCTGTCTCGATGGCAGCCAGCCTCATAGCCCAACTGCCTGGCAGCCAACTCGTGCTGCCGATCAACGTGGTGACCTCCCTGTTTGGCGCGCCATTCGTGGTGTGGGTGGTGTAAGCGAAAGCGGGGTGCCACATCCTTCAGCGTCTGATGCCCCCCGTGCTGCAAACCAGCGCGCTCAAAATCGGCTACAAAAATGGCGGAAAAACCCCAAAAGTTATCGCCGACGAACTCACTCTGCAGCTTAATCCAGGTGAATTTGTTTGCCTTGTAGGACCAAACGGGGTTGGCAAGTCAACATTACTGCGCACCCTGACTGGTCTGCAGCCCAAACTGGCTGGTGAGATCCAGTTTTCAGGACGAAAACTGGAAACTTACCATCCGCGTGACTTAGCCAACCAGGTGAGCGTGGTACTTACCAGCCCGATTTCGGTGGGAGCCATGCGGGTGGATGAGTTGGCGGCGATGGGGCGCTTCCCGTTCACAGGATTGTTCGACCGCATGACTGAGCATGATTGGGAAGTTGTGCACGAAACCCTGCGGGTTGTGGGGGTGGACAAGCTCAGCCACCGATACGTCCACACTCTCAGCGATGGTGAACGCCAGAAGGTGATGATCGCGCGCGCTCTGGCGCAGGAACCCCGTTTATTAGTTCTGGATGAGCCAACAGCCTATCTGGACCTGCCCGGCAGGGTGGTGGTGATGAACTTGCTGCATGATCTGGCAAGCGGGCATGAAAAAGCCGTGCTGACTTCCACCCATGACCTTGAACTTGCTCTGCGCCATGCCGATCGGATCTGGTTGATGGATGATCAGGGGCTAATCCGCCAGGGTGCTCCGGAAGATCTGGTGCTGAACGGCAGCTTTGCCCAGACATTCAATCGGACAGGGGTGCTTTTTGACCCGCTGTCAGGCACCTTCGACACACAAAATTCCGGTTCAAAGTCCATATTCCTGGAAGGGCAGGGCTCTGAACTCATCTGGACCCGGCGCGCGCTCCACAGAGCTGGCTACGAGGTGCAAGAAGAATGGCTACCGGGAAGTCCGAGAGTGTGTGTACAGGGAGAAAATGGCAAAGCAGGTTGGAAGCTGGAGCTTAGCGGACAGACATTTGAATTTGCCAGTATTTACGATCTTTTACAAGTTCTTTAGTATTAAAAAGAATCACCCCATCTTGAGATGAGGTGAGGAAAGATTTGTTCTTCTAAAAGAAATTTAGACAATGCTCAAAATCGGCTCAAATAATAAAACTACCGTCACTATAATAATCAATGCGGTAATTGTGATTGCGAGGATGTTTGTCAGCTTAGAATTGCGATATTGTCCCATTATCGCTTTATCGTTGGCAAGTTGGAGAACCAGAGCCAGGATGATTGGCAGCAAAATCGCGTTCAGCGTCTGAGACAGAATCATTACCTGGAAAAGCGGCATACCCGGAATTAAAACAATCATGACACTCAAAATGATAATTCCAATAAACGCGCCGTAAAAGACAGGAGCATCACGAAACGTGCGGTTCAGACCACGTTCAAAGCCAAATGCCTCGCAAACAGCGTAGGTCGTGGAGAGCGGCAATACTGAAACTGCCAATAGTGAGGCCCCAAGCAAACCCGCCGCAAAGAGGATCGTTGAAGCCTCACCTGCCAGAGGAGCAAGCGCCATGGCTGCATCTTTGGCATCTTCCACCCGGATGCCTACCTTAAAGAGGGTGGCGGCAGCGACGATGATAATACAGGCTGAGATCACGTTGCCCCAAGCGGAACCGAAAGTAACATCAATTTTTGTATCCCGGTAGGTCTCCATCGAAACCCCTTTGTCTGCCACTGACGCTTGCAAGTAAAAGATTGCCCAAGGCGTGATGGTTGTGCCGATAACCGCCAAAACGGAAATGATGTAATCGTTGGAAAGTTGGATCTGAGGTCGTAAAGTGTCGTGCAAGAATCACTCCCCAATCCGGTTTGATGATAAATACAGTGGCAATGTAACTCAGTGCTGCCAGACTCAAACCGATCAGGATCTTTTCAACAACTCTGTAGTTGCCACGAAGGATCAACAAACCCATGAACACTGCCAGAATTGGCACGGATATTACCTTACTTATCCCAAACAGCTCACCAGCCGCCGCAATGCCGGCAAACTCCGCCACGGTCGTACCCAGGTTGGCAATCAGCAAACAAAACATGGCAAAGGTTGTCATCTTCACACCAAATCTCTCGCGGATCAGATCAGCAGTGCCCTTGCCGGTTACAGCGCCCATCCGGGCTGCCATTTCCAGGATGACCACCTCACCAACAGTGATGAATATGATGAGCCAAAGAAAGTTATAACCATAAGTGGAGCCAACCATCGAGTAGGTGGCAATCCCAGGCGCGTCATTATCCGCCGAAGCTGTGATTAAGCCTGGTCCTAATATACTCAAGAGCAAAAGAAAATTCTTCAGCCATAAAGGCAGTTTCATTTTTTTCATGACCTACCTCACGGCAAACCGGGGTAATTTCTTTTTCCAGGCAGTAGGAAGAATTGTGTCGATCGCATCATCGACCGTTACAATCCCCAACATGATGTTGGTATCCGGTTCGATTACCGGAACTGCCATGAGGTTGTACTTTGCTACCAGATAGGCAGCTTCTTCCTGAGGGGTGAGGGGGTTTACCACCACAGGATCGTCATCATACCAATGCGAAAGTTCCTGGTTCAGTGGTGCAGTCACCAGTTCGCGCAGGCTGATTACCCCTTGAAGCCTCTCATTGGGGTCTAGCAGGTAGACGTAGAACATAAACTCATCATCTTTGGCTTCTTTATTGGTGCGCAAGTGGTGGAGTGCCTGTTCTACGGTGTAATCTGCCGGGACTGAGGCGAACTCGGTGGTCATGATGCCGCCGGAGGAGTCTTCAGGATAGCGCAGAAGGATGCGTAAGTCCTCTTCGTCTTCATCTTCCATCAACTTCAGCAATTGCTCGCTGGTTTGAGTGTCCATGTCTGCCAGTAGGTCAGCGGCTTCGTCGGGATCCATTTCTTCCAAAATATCCGCGGCGCGTTCCGGCTGCAGGGCGGCAATGACTGCCTGCTGGACTTCAGGTGAAGATTCCTCCAACGTGTCTGCCAATTGTTCATCCGTAAAACCCTGCAACAGGGCTTTGCTGGTGTGATGGTCCAGATCGTCGAGAATTTGGGCAATGTCAGCCGGCTCCATCTGCACCAGGCGGTCCTGCGATACCTTGAGGCGCAGTGGGTCATCATGCTCGATCGAAGCGACATCCTCCCAGGGGATGACGTGAGTCTTCCAGCGTTTTTTGAGGAGTCTGGCGATTGACCTGGCGAGGTTCTCAAGTCCTAACCGGCGCAGCAAACCCGTGCCGCCCACATCCACGCCCGTGAGATAAAAACGATTGTTCTTGCGCGCTATTTGAAGGTCATTGACCCGCACGAGGCGCTTGCCTTCGGTGTCTACGATCTGCTGATCAAGTGCCCGCTGCTTGAGGTAAAGCTCGTGCCCGGCTACTTCAAAGGGATCGAATTTAGAAAAATCCACGTTCAGAGTGATACTGGGCCAAAGTGTGGCAATATATTTTGCGTCGATTAATGTGCGCTCAGGGGAGCCGTCTTTGATGGCGATAGCTGTGATGGGAGGCATGGTTTGATCGGTATAGTCCACCAGAAGGTCGTCCAACTTTCCAAGGACATGCCCAAAAGCATCCCAAACTTTTTGATCAAGAAGTTTGCTTAAATAGATCATCTCTCACCTCACATTCAGCTATATAATTTTTTTGTGAAAGCAAAGATTACAAGGGATAAGGCTCGCTCACCGGTACCCTTGCCCGCGGATGATTTACGCGGCGAAGTACCGCCTCTGAGCGGAGAGTCCCTTGATACTTGCAGGGTCAGGTTGATCGTCTGCGAATAAACTTTCGCTTTCAAGTATCACAACAGGTTCCATTTCACGCTCTCAAATCAATGGTTATATTATAAACCCAGAATAGGCTGGATGGGTGAAAATTTTGATTAATTTTAAAAATTGGGCATCGAGAGAATAGTGGATGCTGGGTGACATTTAGGGAACTCAATATAAGCAGAGTAAGCAGTGTAGGGTGGATTGGCGTTCAGGAGGTTGGGAATTAAGATGGTGTTTACAAGCCAACCCACCGTTTGAATGTGAATTGTTTGTTTTGGTTGGTTGGCTTTTTCAAGACGATATCAGGTTTAGGTTCTCTGACGCCAATCCACCTTGCGATTACGACTGCTTATTGTAAAAACCATCGCATGATCTGGAGACCTGTCGATCAAGATCCTCGCGCGGTCCGGAGACCGGCGAGAACAGGAGGTCAAAACCCTTGCACGGTCTGGATACAACAACGAAGTGGAGGGTATCCGGACACCGGCAAGAACTAAATCTTGTTGACCAAATGCTCTTTTACGGCAGTTGATAAATTTGAATTGTTGGACCAGTTGTATAGGTGGTTTTTGTTTGCCTGAACAAATTGACCAGGTAATCCCCGAGGATCTTGAGTTGTTCCAATGGATTTTCGGGTTTCGGGCTTGCTTTAAACTCAGATAATAGAGACGCCTTGGCTCGCAGGTCTGCGTAATAGGCAATTTCTGATGAATATCGGTCAGGTTCAGCTTGAAATCTACCATACATGCTTGAAGACAGGATGACATATTGAATTTCCCCGGGATTATCAAGATCAAACTCGAAAATAGTCCGCAGATTTCTTGGAAGAAAGGGTGTGTAACTTTCGTAAACTGAGTTTTCCGGGGAGATGTCATTTCTCGCGGTATGTTCAAGTGCAACAGCACGAGTATCCTGCCAGGTGAGAATAATGGAAGCAGTCAGTCCATTGAGAGCATAGATTGAGATAAAAATGCCCAGAAATACCAGCACGATTATCCTGGTTAACTGGCGCTGTTTGATGGCTGCCCAAAGTTTTGAAATCCCCAAAGCCGCAAGCATCAGCGGGGTAATCATCATTGGCAGGGACCAGCGCTCCCAGTGCAAGCCTAACTTGCTCAGTGCCACCCAATAACCCGAACCGAAGAATAGCAGCAGCATGGCAGGTTGTTTGGAGATGATCGAAAAAAACAATCCCGCAATAGTTAAAAGAGCAACAATCCATCCAGCAGCTTTGATGAAGACGTCCAGGTAAAATAGCATGTTTCCAATCCAGCTCAGATTGTCCGCACCGAGGTGTGTGGGTCTGGCTTCGATTGATATTGCGTGACTGACCTGATCCAGCTTGAGGAAGAGGTGAGGTGCAAAAATGAACATGCCCAGCACCACAATAGCAATGGTGATCAGGATCCAAGTCAGCAACTGTCCCCATTTTTTCTGTATTTTCTCGTTCTCCTGGGAAAAGACGCTGACGCCGATTGTCACAAGCACAATGCCATAAGAAAGTATTCCTGGATACTTTTCCACCGTGTTTAAAGCCACGGTGATACAGGCAAGAATGAGCCAGATCCATTTTCTTTTTTGCAGATAAAGCAAGCAGAACAGGATAATTGCCAGCGACAAAGCTGTGTTTAGAATATCTCCTGTAATATAGTGAGAATGCGCGATGAAAGGCGGAAAAAAGCCTGTCAAAAAAGCTGCAGGGAGCGAGAAATCAACTGTTTTGAACAGTTTTCCAATTTTCCAGGCCAGCACTGGCACTGTTGCCCCGAAGATTGCCACGAGTAAGCGGGCATGAAAGTAGAAGAACAATGGGTCTTCAGCGTAAGCCCAGCCAAAGTTTTTATGAAAGAGGATCTTACTAAGCAGATTCAGATATCCAAAAAGCGTTGTGTACAGGAATTGATTAGGCCTGGCATAAAACCCGGAATCAAGCGTGTGGTTCCTGCTCATCTCGATCAGGGGATCAATGATGAATCTCTCGTCGTGGTGGGTCAGCAATGGAAAGCTGAATTTGAGACCGATCACGCGCACTGCCAGGGCAATCAAGTAGATCGCCAATGGGATCAACCACGAATAAGAGCGAGGATTTTTGATGCGTTGAATAGGTGCTTCCATGATCGTGAATTATACCCGTGCCGTTTACGATTGATTTAATGCGGCGGGAGCAAGTTTCCACTATTGTAGGACACACTGTTACCGGGATCCCTTGTAGGGTTGACGCCCGCGTCAACCAAGAATTAGTGGAAAAGGCAGGCCTTTTCCCTGCAGGGGCGAGGTTGTAACAATTGGAGAAACGGGTAGGCTTTTAAAAAAATCTCTGTGTAGAGTGGATTGGCGTTAAGGAGCACGGGGATAGAGATGGTGTTTACAATCCAATCGACCGGTTGAGTGTAAGGTGTTTGTGTTTGTGGGTTGGCTTTCTCAAGGCGATGCTCGGTACAGGTTCTGTGACGCCAAACCATGTGGAGACCTGGTGGTCAAATGCCTCGCGCGGTCTGGAGACCGGCGAGAACAGGGGATGCTTGGTATAGGTTCTGTGACGCCAACCCATGTGGAGACCTGGTGGTCAAATGCCTCGCGCGGTCCGGAGACCGGCGAGAACAGGGGATGCTTGGTATAGGTTCTGTGACGCTAATCCATGTGGAGACCTGTCGGTCAAGATCCTCGCGCGGTCCGGAGACCGGCGAGAACGACCTGGGGGTCAAACCCCTCGCACGGTCCGGAGACCGGCGAGAAACTGTGCCCTACTCTTGACCGCCGAATAATTCAGAAAGCCTTGGCACTTGCTCTTCGAGCGCCCAGCTTTCCGTGCGCCAGGAGAACCATTCCCCCACGCCGCCGTATTCAAAGGCGACTATCTCCGGCTCGCGCCATACGCCAAGCCTGATCTGCTCTGCTGCCCATTCAGTGGATGGCCAATCCTCCGGCTGCATCTCAAAATGGTCTTCAAGAAAGCCGTGGTATCTCCTCAGACCGGTAATATGAAGCTCGTGGAGGCGGTCCAGAGGCAGCTTTTCGACATATTCCTGGTAGTCAATTCCAATGGTGTCAGCAGTGATGCGGGCATGCGATATGTCCAGCAGCAAACCCGTGTCGGTCTCAATAATCGCTTGGCGGATCAGATCCGCGTCGCTGGCCAGATGGTATTCTGGGATAGGGGGTTCAAAGGGCAAATTCTCCGAAATGACAGGATATCCCTCAAACTCACTTTTCAATATTTCCAGCTCTTTGATCCATTGCTTGAGCAACTTGTTGCGATCTGCCTTATTTCCTATCTTCAAATCGGGTGTTCCGGCCAGGTGGCAGTTGACATGCGGGGTGCTTGTCTCAACCAGCATCCTCTTCAGCCTGTCAAAGTCAAGTCTATGTATCTGGTCCCTTCCCAGGGCAATATCCAAATGCAAATAGACTGGCTTCAATGTCGTGGCAGCCTTGAGCAGCCCATCCCATTCCGGGCACTTGAAAAGATCAAAGTCAACTTTGCCAGCCTTTAGCAGCTCAGCAAGTTTGGTCGAGTAGTTTACCGCGAAACGCATCCCAGACCTCATGCTGCTGAAGCTTGTGTTTCTTGATCCGCAAACGGGTCGTACTTGGTTTCGAGATCGTGGCGGAATTGCTTGGTGTATAGATTGTAGTAATGCCCCTTCTGGCGCATCAGGCACTCGTGATTACCCTTTTCAATGATTTGACCATCTTCGATCACCATGATTAAATCGGCCGACTTAATCGTGGAAAGACGGTGGGCAATGATAAAACTGGTGCGTCCGCTCATCAACTGGTGCATGCCTTTTTGAATCAAGGCTTCCGTCAGCGTATCAACTGAGCTGGTGGCTTCGTCCATGACGAAGATGTCTGGTTCAGCCAGCAGGGCGCGCGCAATGCTTACGAGCTGTTTCTGGCCTACCGAGAGTTGGTTGCCGCCTTCGCCTACGTCCTGATCGTATTTTTTTTCAAAGTTCATGATGAACTCATGCGCGCCAGCCAGTTTTGCGGCCTCTTCGATTTCTTCATCAGTCGCATTCAGACGCCCATAGCGCAGGTTGTCGCGGATGCTGCCCGAGAAGAGATGCGGAACCTGCAGAACGACCCCGATGCGGGATTGGATATCCTCGAGCGGGTACTGCGTGTAGTCGTGACCTGCAACGCGAATCACACCGGAGCTTGGCTCATAAAAACGGCAGAGCAAGTTGACGATGGTTGTTTTGCCGCCACCAGTCGTGCCAACCAACGCAACGGTCTGACCCTGTGGGATGTAAAAACTCAGGTTTTTGATCACGGGTTCGTCATCTTCGTAGTGGAATGAGACATCTTCAAATTCCACATCGCCAGCCAGCGAGTCAACCGGCAGTAAGTTTTCGCGGTTGCGGATTTCCGGCTGCATATCCAACAAAGAAAAAACTCTTTCAGAGGAGGCGATGGCGTTCTGCATTTCAGCGTAAACCCGCGCCAGATCCTGAATCGGCCACAAAATCATCATGATGTAGGAGATGAAAGCCTGCAAAACACCGACGGTAATCGCTCCGCCCGCCACCTGCAGTCCACCTCGCCAGAGGATCAGCACCAGCGAGATGGCGCTGATGGTCTGGATGGTCGGCAGGTAGATGGCAGAAAGCAGCACGGCACGGTAGCTTTCCTGGTACATATTGGTGGAGAGCACCTTGAAATCATCCAGATTTTTTGCCTCACGCCGCAGCGCTTTGACGATTCTGACGCCGGTGATATTTTCATTTAGCGAGGCAGTCATCTTTGAGTTTGCCTTACGTGATTGGCGGTAGTGGTGATAGATCTTCACGCGGAATTTAAACGACACGAAGATCATCACTGGCAAAGAGACCATGACAATCACAGCCAGCGCCGGATTCAATTGCAGCATGAAGAACACGGCAAAGCTGATGTTTGTGACAGCCCAAACCGTATCCAGCACACCCCAGGTCAGCAAATCTGCCATTTTCTCAGTGTCCGAAGTCACGCGTGACATGATCCAGCCAAGTGGGGTTTTGCTGAAGTATGAGAGCGACAAACTTTGCAGATGGTGGAAGAGTTTCTTGCGGAAATCGTAGCGCAGCTGCTCACCAAGCCGCCCGATGATGAAAATCATGAGAAAGAAGCCGACCATCTGTGTCAGGACCACGACGGCGTAGTTGCGGAACAAGCCGATCATGACCTCAAGGTTTCTTGCGACGATGCCTTCGTCGATGATGCGCTTGTTGAGCACGGCATAAAAGGCATCCAAATAGGATACCGAAGCAATCCCGATGATTGCCAGCAGCATTTGCGGCCAATAGGGCTTCAGGGCTCTCAAAAGCCGACCAACAACGCCGCTCTTCAGATCGACGACGTCGTCCAGTTCTTCTTCGTTATATTGTATCGACACGGTCAATTTCCTCTTGCAGGGCACTGTCAATCCGAGCCTGGATATCGTAAATGTCCTTATAAATTCCATCCTGGTTGAGCAAAGCTTCGTGCTCACCCGTTTGAACGATCTTACCCTTGTCAAAGACCAGGATCAGATCAGCATTCATGATGCTTTGAATGCGGTGCGCGATGATGAATGTGGTGCGGTTGGTCATCAGGCTGTCCAGCGCCGCCCGGATCTGCACCTCGGTTTCCATATCCACCGACGAGGTGGAGTCATCCAAGATGAGAATGCGGGGGTTGATCAGCAGGGTGCGGGCGATCGCCAGGCGTTGTTTCTGTCCGCCTGAGAGCGTCACACCCCGTTCGCCGACCAGGGTATCGTAGCCATTTTTGAAGCCTAAGATAACTTCGTGAATGGCGGCTTCACGGGCAGCTTCTTCGATCTCTTCCTGGTTGACTTCGCGGTGCACGCCGTAGGTGATGTTGTCCCGAATTGAGCAGGAGAACAAAAACGGCTCCTGTTCCACGATACCGATCTGCGAGCGCAGGAATTCGCGCGAATACTCGTTCAGGTTCACCCCATCCAGCAGGATTTGCCCGGATGTGACGTCATAAAAGCGCGGCAGCAGGTTCACCAGCGAGGTCTTGCCCGAACCGGTGGAGCCCAACAGAGCCACGACCTGGCCAGCTTCACAAGAAAAGCTGACATCATCCAGCACAAGGTAGTCCTTTTCGTAGGCAAAACTGACATGATCGAAGCAGATTTGCCCTCTGATGCCGTCTTTTGGCTGATAGGTGGCAGCTGTCATATCTTCTTCAGGCGCTTGCAGCACTACTGAGATGCGCCCAAAGGAAACTAAAGCACGTGAGGTGTCAATGATGAGCCGGCCAAGGTTGCGGATTGGCCAGATCAGCCAGCCCAAGAGCCCGTGAAAGCTCACGAAGTCACCAAGGGTGATGACCCCATTCAAGACCATTGTGGCAGCGTAAAAGTTGCTGCCGATGGTTTGGGCGGAACAAATAATGTCCGAAAGCGGCCAGAATAAGGCGTGCATCCAGTTGAACTTCCTGCCCAGGCGGAACTTCTCGGCATTTTCCTTGTCGAACTTCTCGATCTCATAATCCTGGCGGGCAAAAGCCTTCACCACGCGCACACCTGATAGATTCTCTTGCAGGTCCGTGGTCAAAACCGCGCCTTGCTCCTGGTATGCCTCGTAGGCTTTGGAGAGTCGCTTGAAGAAAACGATTGAGATTGCCAGCACAATCGGAATGATAATGATCGAGAACAACGCCAGGCGCATATTGATGCGCGCAATGGCTGTGAATGAAATGATGAAGATCATCACAATCCGACCCACACCAATCGCCTGTTCAGCGAAGAATCGGCGCAAGGTGTCCACATCGGAAGTGGCGCGTTCCAGCAGGTCGCCAGTCTTTGACTCGGAGTGATAGCTGTATGAAAGCCGCTGGATGTGATCGAAGAGGTAGTCGCGCAGGCGGCGGGTGGTGTTCTCCGCAGAGAAGTTCGCCATCCAGCTGCTCATAAAACTCGAGAGTGCCTGCAGGGCAATCAAGGCGCCAAAGGTCAATGCCGAAAGGGTCAATTCGCGCCCCATCAGCCCTTCATTCAACATGCGGTCGATGAAAGTGCCCAGGAAGACGTACATACCCGTGCGGGCAAAAGCCGCCAGGGCGAGGAAAACCGTCGAGACGAAATAATGAAAATGATAACCGCGCATTAAATGCCACAAGCTCAGCAGCTTATTTTTGCTGCCAAGCACTCTGGGCATATCCAGCGGGATATAGGGTTCTTTTTGCTTGCTCACTCTTGCTCCAATGCAGCCAAAACCTGGCTTTCGTTTTGCACTGCCAAACAAAAAAGTATAAACCCCCAAATCTAATGAGTCAAAGGTTTTTTACATTAATGCCGATTCTTGTTACTGAAATCTCGGATTGATCATCCGTGAACAGATCATCCGTTCATTTTCTCTGATAAATAGCGGAGCGTGTGCTCGAGGACTTTCTCTTGTTCATTTGCCAGCAGGATCACATGCGGTGACTCTTTCAGAATGACCAGTTCGAACGCTTTTGAACCGATTTTTTCTTTCAATAAATCGCTGGCAGCCAATTTGACCGTGGCGTCTTTTTCGCTGAAGAATGCCAGCGTGGGTTGAGTGACCTTGCCAAGTACTTTGCGGGTCTGTTTTTGCAGTTTTAGCAGCTCCACCGCACCTTTGAGCGGGTAGACGTTGTAACCCTTCCAGAGTAAATCGTCCTT
>JAXGPH010000015.1:0-36986 GCA_040767065.1 Anaerolineaceae bacterium
CTTGCAAAATTGCCCCATAAGGTGGGTTGCCGATGACGGCGTCGAAGCCGCCGGCAGCAAAAACATGGGGGAAGGCACGCTGCCAGTCAAACGGGTTGACGCGCTGGATCTCCTCTTCATCCGGGAACATCTGCCCCTTGAAGTAATCCCAATCGATCAGTGAATTTCCGCAGCGGATATTCTGACTCAGATCGGGTAAGACACGTTCGAAATCGAGCCTTAGCTGACCCTTCTCGCCCTCGAGCAGTTTAAGCAGCAGGGAGAGCTTGGTGACTTCCACTGCCTGGGAGTCGATGTCGACCCCGTAGATGCTGGCGGTGAGGATGCGCTTCTTGGTTTCGGTGGTGAGGCGGTATTCTCCGCCCTCGGTGGCGACCAGGGGCGGGTTTTTGCCGCGCGTGTGGGATTGCGGGTCGTGGCTGAGGTAGTAGTTGAGGTGCCAGTCGAGCAGGTATTGGTAGGCGCCCAGCAGGAAGGACCCGGACCCGCAGGCGGGGTCCACCACGCGCAGGTCTAGGGCCTGGGTGGGGGTTAAGCCAGAGATCGTGCCGGTGTTGCGAAGCACCCCGACGCCGGAGGCGTTAGTGGGCAAGCCGCGCATGGGATTTGACCGCAAGGTCTCCAAACCATCTTCATTTATCGAGGTTTCCCTCACCCCCGCTTCGCGGACCCTCCCCTCTGGGAGGGCTGATGCGGCTTCACCACTGGAGTTTCCCAGCAAACGACCGAGGGTGTTTTGGACGATGTAATCGACGATATAGCGGGGGGTGTAGTAGACGCCGCCGGCTTTGCGCACTTCGGGCTTTTCTTCAACTTTGGCTTGCCCTCCGGGCGTGAGGCGGATGACGCTGCCCAGGAACTGCTCGTAGACCTGCCCGAGGATCTCGACCGGGATCTCGTTAAACATATAGGGGCAGGGATAGTAGGTGCTTTTGATGATCTGGCGCAAAACCTTGTCGTCGATCTGCAGGGTGGGCGTGAAGCTGTCGGGCTCGCTGGTCTGCCCCTTTTCCTTGTTGAAGTGGAAGAGACCGGAATTGTACTTTTGGTCGGCTTTTTGGAAGAGAATTAGCAGATGGGCGTAGACATCGTCCCCCCCGGCGAGCTGGAGCAGCTGATCGGCAGGTTCGATTTGGCGGTCCTCGCAGATGCGCAGGAAGAGGATGCGGTCGATGGTGGTCTGAACGGCGTAATTGAGCTGGCGCTCCGCGCGGTGGAGGCTGGTAGATTGCGTACTCTGTACACTTCGTGTCGCTTCGTTCGCAATGATGGATCGGGCTTCACTCGGATTGACAGAGGGAGATTGCCGCGCTTCGCTCGCAATGACGGATGGGGCTTCACTCCCGATGACGGATCCGGCAGAGGGGCGGAAGTTGCGCAGGGCAATATTGCGGGCGAGCAAGAGGCGCCACTGCTCGATCTCTTTGAGGAATTCGGCGTCCACCTCGGTGGTGCCGCGTTTGCCCTTGGTGCCCTCGGCATAGCGGTCGAATGAGCCGTTCCAGACGGCATCCCTGGAGAAAATTTGAGCCAGTTCGTCCCAACGCTCGACATATTCTTCAAAAGTGAAGAGCATCACGCGGCCGGTGGCGGCGGAATCTTTGGGGTCAGGGCGGGTGCGGCAATCGTAGACCGCCAGCTCTTCGAAATCGGTCAGGATCGAGAGGGGCAGATGGGCGTTCCAGGCGTAACGGCGCAGCTGGTAGGCTGGGTGGATGGCGTAGCGAATGTCGACCGCCGGCTTTTTGGCTTCGACGAAGAATTTGCGGGTGGTGCCGATGCGGAAGGCGTAGTCCGGGGCTTTGAGCGAGCCTTCGTCCTCAAGGGAGTCTTCGTGGATAACCTCGCGGTATTGAGGGGCGAAGTTCGAGCGGTTGAACATATCCCAACCGAGGGCTTCAAAGAAGGGATTGAGGAATTCCTGACGGAGCTGAGCTTCGTTATAGCGACCGGAGCGGTAGAGCTCGCGCGAGTCGCGGAAGCGGTTGACGAGGCTTTGGATGATGGCTGGTGCGCTCATTTACCTCCTGGGGAATGAAGGAGCGACGATTGAGGACTATTATAAGGGCGTCAGGGGGATTTTTCCAGACATTGGTGTGAATGGGACATGGTATGAATGATGTGGGAGGAAAAGAATCCGGATTCAGAAGCAGAACCTGGCCTACGGTTGAGCAAAGAAAGGAGGCATCTCGCCAATCAATACAGTTCGCCGCGCAAAGAAGGGTCGCGATGACAAATGGATTCGTCACTGAGGGGCGCTAAGTGGGGCAGCAATCTGCGGATTAGAAAAGAAGCCGGGTTAACATGCGCAACCCGGCTTATGAAAAGAAAGTTACTTCATCATCTTACCTTATGATCAACGGCAGGAAGACCGGATAAGCCGGTTTTCCCTCCCACGTTAAAGTGAAGGTTTGCTGCGCGTTGGGCGTGACACCATTCGCAGCTTTCAAGAGAATATACGCCACCCCGCCCTCTTCAGGTGGAGTTCCCGTCAGGATCGCCGTGCCATCTCCCTGATCCACCAGGGTCAACCAGGACGACAGCACGTCGTCGGTCCAAATAAACGGCGTCGGGAAGCCGCTGGTTGTGATGGTGTGGCTGCCAACTTCGCCATAAGCGAACGTTGTGTTATCAACACTCGTGATCACTGGTGCATCAAAAATGACCTCAGGATCGTAAGTACTTATATTGTTTCCCAAAAAAGGATCTAAATCAATAGTCGGTTGATCGCTGGATATTTCGATGGTGTTTATTAGTAGATTTCCTTCTTGTAATTCCTCATCAATTACGACGGTAAGAAGGATTTCATGCCCCCCACCAGCACCAATTGGCCAAGTCGTCCAGGTCAATTCCTGCCCTACCTGAACAGGTGTTATTTCGCACCATTCCTCCTCCTGGTAGCAGTGCCAATAGGAAGAAACAAAAGTCATTCCTTCTGGCAACGTGTCCACCAGGATGGCATTGCCTGTCATGTTCCACCAAGGCGTGTGTCCGGGTTGTTTATTACCAAATTCCAACAGGAACTCCAATTGCTCCCCTGGCAGAAACTCACCATTCAGCCAGGTTTTTTCAACGAACATATCCGTTCCGGTCCCTAAGACAACTTCTGCAGAATTATCTTCCGGGTTTGTTTCTGCAAGATCTTCGGTAATGGTCGCTGTATTTGTTAAGACTTGCCCCCATGGCACAGAATCATCTCCCGGAATGACAACATTGAAGTCCATGCCGACATTCCAACCCGGCTCAAGCCGGTCAAGCGATACGTTGAAATAGCCATCAAACGTGCTGACTTCAAAATATTCCCAGAATCCAACGCCAACCTCTCCGTCCAGTTCCATACCTGCAGGTAAATAATCCGTGACCAACACATTGTCAACTGTCTGATCACCGATATTCTCAACCTGTATGTGATACCAGGCGTTGTGACCCTCACCATGTCCGTGCCAATCCCCCCATTTTTGAATCCGAAGATTTGGACCATGGTTGAAAACGGTTTCCGTCAGACTGGCTGTGTTGTTATTAATATTCTCTTCGCCAGTTTGCGGGGTGAATACCACCGTCTGGATCAGTTCTGTTCCCGGTGCAACGCCTGGGTCAATATTGGCGATTACTTCGATGGTGCCATAGTAACCCGGGTCAAGATCATCAACCAGCCAGGTGACAGTATTTCCATCCACAACAGGCTCACCAAGGAAGCTTGCCCAATCCCAATGGTCCCAACCGCTAAAATGCACGCCAGTTGGAAGCGTTAGAACAAGTGGAATTGGTCCCTCAACCGGCACGTTCCCATCGTTGTGGAAGTAAGCACCGAAACGATAGTTTCCTCCGGGTGTCAGCATGCCCGAATGCCAGCCAAGATTGACTGAGAGGTCCGTGAAGGGTGATCCAACTTTGTGATACAGCCAGGATTCATTATCCTGCCGTTCTGTATCATCATTTTGAGCAGAAATTTCCACTGCATTGATCAGTTCATCATCCAGCTGAGCGTCCGAATCCAGGTGCACCTTGACATACACTTCCCGACAATTCCCACCAGGAATGGAAGGGTACTCCAGGGTCAGCACATTATCTGTGTAAGAAACCTCACTCCACCCAGCTTCCCTGCCCCACCAGGAAACCAGAGAGACTGGGCCTGGCAAGGTTTCTGTCAGGGTTAATTCCGTGCTGCCGGTTGGACCGTTGTTGCAGACATTGATGTTATAAACATAATTTTCACCTGGTGCTGGCTGCCAAGTCCAAGTGCTCTTCCCTACGTTCACATGAGTGTTATTGGCGATGACCGTACCCTGCCAGGTTCTGGTTCGATCCTCTTCATTACCAGCATCAAAACTATCCGAGCTGATCACCGCGGTATTGATGACGTCCTCTCCCTCGGTCGCTTCGACATGCGCAAACACGTAGAAATTGACCCAATCCCCCGGCGCCAGATCGCCCAGCTGCCAGATTACCTCATTACCGATCACGGTTTTTGGCAACCCAGAAGTGTCACTCAGATATGTCAATCCCTGCACAAAAGTATCCGTGATGATGGCATTAACTGCGTCAGCATCACCTTCGTTGTAGTACTGGATCCTAAAGGTGACATTCCCACCTTCGCCTGGTTTACCTCCCTCCAGCCACTTTTCTATGCGCAACCATGGGGCAGGATATCTAAAATCACCGATCAGCTTGTGACCGGCCGCTTCGTAGTAGGCGACCATCAGGTTAGAGGTCTCGTCCAGATCGTAGCCTTCACCACTCCAATCGCACAGATATGAATCCTCCCCGGTTGGCAGCACCCAATCTTCCTTGTTTGGAGGGGAATTCCATTCCCAGATTTCACAACTGACTTTGACCTCCTCGCTTTGTGGCAGCCATTCGGCATCAACAGTGCCGTTGACCCGATCATTATCAAGATCCAGATCTGCTGTGATTGTGCCGATCGTGACCTGTGCGGTAAACGTCCCATCATCCACTTCGCCATAGATCGTATCCCCTGGCTGGATGTCGGGATGGTTAGGCTGCCAATTTGCGCCTTCCATGTTGGTTGAGAAGCCTGTCATACTGCCCCAACCATCAATAAAGCCCGACGTCAGCGTGATGTGTGCTTTTTCATCCCCAAGACTGCCCAAAACCCTCAAGAAGATCTCGTGACCTGCTTCGTAGGTACCTTCGATCCATTCGTGGTCAGAATGTACTCTCAATATCAGTTCATCGGTATAAGCTACAGGCACGCTCAACACCCAATGTCCACCGGGGTCAAAATAGGAAACTGAGATTTCCTGGCCTGGTTGAACATCCCATTCCTCTGTCCAATCACAGGTAAATTGACTGTTGCCGTCCGGCAAGACACTCAAATCCATAGTGGGCGTACCTTGCGGCCCTCCCCAGGGAGAACACCTAACCCATACAGGCACTTCTGGATCCAACCATGGCACGGAAAGTGTTCCTGTGTAGGCATTCGTTTCTGCAGAAAACACACCAGAGAATGTGCCCAATTGAACTTCCGCATAGTAGGTTAAGCCTTCGACTGTGACCTCGCTAAAGACCCAGTCTCCAGGCTGGATATCCGGACGCTCAGGATCCCACACCACCCAATCCACGCTGGTGGAAAAGCCTGTTTGTCCTCCCCACCATGGGATCTCACTAGTTGTCAGAGTGGTGGTGGCTTTCATGGTTACGCCATCACTTTCAGTGACCGTCAGTGTCACATCGTATCCTGGTGGGTAGTTACCCTCAATCCAGTCATGATCGTAGTTGACGTTCAAGTACAGATTATTGTCAACGACGTCCGCAGAGCTATTACGCACCCGCTCATCCACATTCTTCCAGGTGCCGGCATATCGATAGCCATTAAATTCCTTGGAAGAGGGGGTTTGAAAGCTATTATCGCCAAAACCATCAACTTTTTCCTGAACCAGGCTTTGCTCTGTCTCAAGCGCTGATTCAAACGAAACAATTTCTTTTTTAGGATCTATCTGCGTAGCAAAAACTGAATTTACCAATAAACCTGAAAGCACAAAAACAATGTTGAAAAGCATAAGTACCTTTTTTGGTCGCATTAGACACTCCTTTTATCGACAAAACTCAAATATTTGGACCGCGATGACAGGTCAGTATATAAAAAATCGGGGTTATGAAATGGTAGAATGCGTCGAAGGCGCAGTAAGAAGCTGAAATTGGAAGTACTTGCACAATTTTCCAAGGTTCTATCCACTAAATAGTAATTTTTAATTAATCTTATTTTATCCCAAAGGGAGTATCTCCAATTATTATAAATGCTGCGTATTTAGTTGTCAACCCCAATTATATTAAATTTTACAAAATAGTGATGAATTATTCCAAATTTACTCCAAACTCACAGCCCCACCCTCAGCCTCACGCCGCGGCGTTGCCCGTAACTGCCCTGCAGCTTGGTTCCACTCACGATTCAAAGCGTATAATTTCGCCAGTCACCATAGAAAGGCAACAAAAAGCCTGAATTTTCAGATGCCGAGTAAGTTCTCTATGCCCAAACCAAAGCGCTGCTGCAGCGAACTTGCCCTTGATCGACTTCATCCTTCTTATTGGCACACAAACCAACATGGTTTTGCCAATCGTCCAAATCTATCAGCACAAGATCACTGCCAAACAGCCGCGTGAGCTGATTGACACCTTCGGTCTGGGATTGCTAGCAAGGGCGCTTTTTCAGCAGTTTTCAAAGTTCGGACCTGTGACCGCCTGGATTCTTTCCTCGGGTATCGGGACTTCGATGACGGTGGTGATGAGCTAAACCGCGACCGAATGGTTCGAGAAGGGCGAACGGATCAGCAACGAGAAATTCCACCAGCCCAGCCGCGACCTCTCACAATCGCTAGTTCAAAGACTGCGGGAGTTTTTCATGCGCAATCCATCGAGAAAACAAATGAAAAAGGTTGTGGTTGATTACATCGGCGAGACTGCAACCACAACCCATTCAGACAAAGCAACCGAAAATTAAATCAATCCGTTCGCACGACCCACTTTTGCAAAGGTCTCCAATACGCGTTCGAGCTGCGGGCGGGTGTGGGTGGCCATGTAGCTGGTGCGCAGCAGTTGGCGACCAGGGGCAGTGGCAGGGGCAATCACAGGGTTGACGAACACGCCAGCATCAAACAAGTCGCGCCACATCTTGAAGGTGAGGTCATTATCGCCAATGATAATCGGGATGATGGGGGTGACGGAATTACCGATGTTAAACCCAAGCGCTTTGAATCCCTCACGCATGAAGTCGCCGTTGGCTTGGAGGGCAGCGACCATCTGGGGCTCCTCGCGCATGACCTGCAGGGCTGCCAGGACGGTGGCGGTATTGGCGGGCGGGATGCTGGCGCTGAAGATCAGGCTGCGGGCATGATGCTTGACGTAGTCGATGACGGGGAAGTCGCCAGCCACAAAGCCACCAATGGAGGCAAAGGACTTGCTGAAAGTGGACATGATCAGGTCCACCTGGTCGGTCACACCAAAATGAGCGGCAGTGCCATGACCCTCGCCAAGCACGCCGATGCCGTGGGCGTCATCCACCATCAGACGCACGCCATACTTTTGGCAAAGGGGAATGATCTCGGGCAATGGGGCAATGTCGCCTTCCATGCTGAAGAGCCCATCCACAACCAATAGTTTTCCGCAGTCGGCGGGCAAGCTTTTGAGCACGCGCTCAAGATGCCCGACGTCGTTATGGCGGAAGCGTTCAATCTTGCCCATGCTTAAACGAGCGCCGTCAACAATGCTGGCGTGGTCTTCCTTGTCGAGGATGACAATGTCGTCCTTGCTGACGAGTGCGCTGATGGTGCCGAGGTTGACCTGCATACCGGTTGAGAAAACCAGGGCAGCCTCTTTGCCAACCCACTCAGCCAACTCCCGCTCGAGGTCTTCGATGATGGTCATGTTGCCATTCAGGAAGCGCGAACCCGTGCAGCTGGTGCCGTAGAGGTCGATGGCATTCTTTGCAGCTTCGCGCACTTTGGGATTGGTGGTAAGCCCCAGGTAGTTATTGGAGCCGCACATGATGATCCGGCGACCTTCATAGATGACTTCAGTTCCTTCGCTGCGGTCCAATGGGATGAAGTAGGGGTAAGTGCCGGCTTCGCGGAGGACGGCTACATCTTCAAAATTTTGACATTTAGTAAATAAATCCATATGAATCCTTTTCGTGTTTTGTTTATTGTTTATTAACGCACCAGAACCGATTTCGGTTCATTTCATTATAATAACCTAGTAGATAAACGCTGTGTTAAGAAGTGTTAATCTATCGAGCTGGTCTTTTGGACCAATTATTGCAACTATCAAGGCAAAGAAAAGTGAAGGAAGTGACAATGAAAAAGATAATTCCTGTTCTCTTGATTTGTTTGCTGCTGTCGGCATGCAATTATCCCACAGATGAACTAAGCAGTGAGGAGGTCGTGCAGACCAACGTCGCTCTGATCCTTACCAACGCCCCGGAGACCACTTTGGTGCCTGACCCAACCCGCGTAACGGAAACGCCTGAAGCAACCCCCGAGGTAGCGACAGAAATTGCCACGGAAGCAAGCGCTACAGAAACTGAAGTTGCAACCCCCGAACCTCAACCAACCGCCACCAACACCCCAGAGCCCACAGCAACAGCCACAAAGGCTGCCACTGCCACACCGGAGCCAACCGATGGCGACCCCGTGGCGCAACTTGGCGAGCCGGATTTCCTCGAAGACTTTTCCGCTGCCGGCGGCTGGCCTTATGAGGATGATTGGTTCCTGATAACCGTTTCTGGCGGGCAGTTGCACATGTTTTCAAAGGGCACACCTTACTGGAGCAGCTGGTACACCACCTACCCGGAAGTGAAGGATGCCTATTTTGAAACAACCATCACCCGCCCCAACTGCAGCGGGGAAGATCGTTTTGGATTGGTGATCCGCTGGGATGAAGCCCAGCAGTTTTACTACATGGGTGTCACCTGCGACGGCAAATGGGGGTTCAGCTTCTATACAAAAGATAACCAGATCGTCAATATTGTCGACTATCAAAGCAGCGATGCTTTCAAACCAGCCAACGAAGCCAACCGCATTGGGATCCTGGCAAAGGGCAACCAATTTGACTTTTATATCAACGGCACAAAGGTTGGGTCGGCAACGGACGACAGATTACCCGATGCCGGAACGTTTGGCTTCCTTTCGATGTCCGCCGGTACGGTAAACTTCAAAACCAGCGTGGATAAGCTGGAGTTTTGGGAACAGTAAAGGTTTGTAATTTGCGTTAAAGGCGACCATTGCAGGTCGCCTTTTTATTGTTAATTGCCGGACACACATGCGGAAGCAGGTCTACGGTTAAATTTTTAAATAGATTCGTAGGACGTAATGAGACTGCCAACCAGCGGTTGTTCTTCATTGACGTGGTGCAGTTTCATTCCGACATCTACATTATCGGCGGAGTCCGCAACAGAAGCGGATTCCGCCCTACAAAGCTCAACCATGCAAGAATGGCAAAGTCCGCCACGGAAGCGGATTCCGCCCTACCAAGACCGTCAATGGCAGATTGAGGGGGGCACGTACGCCCGAGCATCGCATTGTTCACGGTGCCCTCAATTTCTCCCTTGTAGGGTGGATTGGCGTCGCAGTATCTTGCCCTGTCATAACATCTAAATAGCCAACCCACCAAAAACAGCAACCCTCCTTACGAGCAAAATTGATAAATCAATTTGTTTGTGCTGCGGTGGGTAGGCTATAAACCCGGTGAGCTCCTGCATATTTGTGACGCCAACCCACTCTTGTATGCTTAATTGAGATCACTATAAACATACAAGGTCGTAATCAGACTGCCCCAAGATATTTTCCCACAAGCCTTCCACAGGCTCACTTCGACATCTACATTATCGGCGGAGTCCGCAACAGAAGCGGATTCCGCCCTACGAACAAATCAGGATGCGTAGGTCGGAATGAGACTGCTCCAAGACATTTTCCCACACAAGCCTTCCGCAGGCTCACTCCGACATCTACATTATCGGCGGAGTCCGCAACAGAAGCGGATTCCGCCCTACGAACAAATCAGGATGCGTAGGTCGGAATGAGACTGCTCCAAGACATTTTCCCACACAAGCCTTCCGCAGGCTCACTCCGACATCTACATTATCGGCGGAGTCCGCAACAGAAGCGGATTCCGCTACAAGCGAGAATGGTGGAGTGCGCAAACCCTTGCAGCTGCGCCGCGAGGGCAGGGAGGCGCATTCCACTACTACTAATAATCAACCTTTTTGATGGGACAAAATCACGGCAAAAAGTATTTAAAGTATTTAAAGGCGCAATCATTAGGTAATTTGATACAATTGCCTCGGAGGACTTATGGCTGAAAATTACATGGAACACCCTGAGTTGGATGGCTCGTCTTTCTATTATCAAAGGGGAAAGACAGGTTTTTTGTTGCTGCATGGTTTCACTGCCACGACCGCTGAAGTGCGACCTTTGGGCGAGCGTTTACATGCTGCCGGTCACACCGTAAGCGCACCGCTGCTGCCCGGGCACGGCACACACCCAGATGATCTTAACAAGGTCCGCTGGCAGGATTGGCTTCAGACCGCCGAAAGCGAATATGAGAAGTTGAACAGCCAGTGCGATGAAGTATGGTTGGCTGGGGAATCGATGGGCGGTCTGCTTTGCTTGGTGCTGGCTGCAAAAACCCCAAAGGTCACGGGACTACTGCTCTACGCGCCAGCACTGGCTATGCGCAAAATGCGAGCAGCATATGTGCTGCAGTATCTAATGAAATATCTCGCCAAGAAAAACACCAGGGATGACATGCCCTGGAAGGGATACAACGTTTACCCTCTTAAAGGCGTGGTCGAGCTGATGAGGCTGCAAGACACAGCCAAAAAAACACTGGGCAGCGTGACGCAACCCACGTTGGCTTTTTTCAGTGAAAAAGACGCCACTGTTGGGCTGGCTGCCAGTAAGCTGTTGAAGGAAAAACTCGGTTCCAAAGAACTCGAAGTGGTAATCCTGAAAGAGTCACCGCATGTGATCTTATTGGGATGCGAACAGGAGAAAGTCATTGAGCATTCTCTCCAATATGTAACAAAAAAAGTGAACGAGGGCTTTGTTCACGGCAGTTAGTTCCGCAATTTCAGTTGCACTAACTGGCAATAATGTAAAAACCTTTGACTCTATCGATTCAGCCGTATATACTTCTGATTTTGTCAGGGCAAGCTAAGAGCTTGTTTTGGCTGTATTGGAGCAAGAGTGAGCAAGCAAAAAGAACCATATATCGCGCTTGATATGTCGAAAGTGCTCGGCAACAAGAATAAACTGCTGAGCCTGTGGCATTTAATGCACGGTTATCATTTTCATTATCTTGTATCGACCGTCTTCCTGGCACTGGCGGCTTTTGCCCGTACGGGGATGTATATCTTCCTGGGCAGCTTCATCGACCGCATGATGCTCGAAGGGCTGATGGGGCGCGAATTGACACTCTCGGCGTTGACCTTTGGCGCTTTGATTGCTCTCCAGGCACTTTCAAGTTTCATGAGCAGCTGGATGGCCAACTTCACTGCAGAAAACACGACCCGCCGGTTGCGCGATTATCTCTTCGATCACATCCAGCGGCTCTCTTACAGCTATCACTCGGAATCGAAGACGGGTGACTTGTTGGAGCGTGCCACCTCCGATGTAGACACTCTGCGTCGGTTCTTTGCTGAACAAGCAATCAGCGTGGGGCGGATTGTCATGATCTTTATTATTTCGTTTGTCGCCATCGCCCGGATAAACCTCCGTCTGGCTTTAGTCTCAATCACCATCATTCCGATTGTCCTGGTGATATCAATCATCTTCTTCAAACGGCTTTCCAAAGCCTACGAAGCTTACCAGGAGCAAGGCGCAGTTTTGACTACTGACTTGCAGGAGAATCTGTCAGGCGTACGCGTGGTCAAGGCATTTGCCCGACAGGATTACGAGATCGAAAAATTTGACAGGGAAAACGCTGAGAAGTTGCGCCTGGGCAGGAAATTCAACTGGATGCACGCCTTATTCTGGCCGCTTTCGGACATCATTTGCTCAGCACAAAACATTGGAAGCAGCTACTACGGCGCCACGATGGTGTTGAATGGAGTTATGACGCTTGGTCAATACCTGAGCTTTATCGGGCTGTTGGGCTGGCTGATCTGGCCGATCCGCAACCTTGGTCGTCTCATCATCGATAGCTCGCGGGCTTTGGTCTCTTTTGGTCGTATTTCAGTAGTGATGGAAGCGCCGGAAGAGGATATGAAGAGTGCCACCTATCAACCAAAAGAAAGCATCAAAGGGCAGATTGCTTTCGAAAATGTCAGTTTTGCCTATGAAAAGGATTTTCTGGTGCTGGATGACGTCAGCTTCTCTTGTGATGCCGGACAGGTGGTGGCACTGCTCGGCTCAACCGGTTCGGGCAAAACCTCGCTTGTGAACCTGCTGCCTCGGTTTTATGACGTGACATCCGGACGGATTCTGCTCGATGGAGTCAATCTGAACGAGTATTCGCGCGAGTTCCTGCGCTCACAGATCGGGATCGTGGAACAGGAGCCGTTCTTGTTCTCTTGCTCAATTCGTGACAATATCACCTACGGTGTGCATCGCGAGGTCAGCCAGGAAGAGATTGAGGAAGCTGCCCGCGAAGCCGCAATCCACGATGTTATCCTTGGTTTCAAGCACGGATACGACACGTTGGTCGGCGAACGAGGTGTGACACTTTCGGGCGGACAGAAACAACGTGTGGCAATCGCCCGCACGCTGCTGATCAACCCACGCATCCTGATTTTGGATGACTCGACGTCGTCAGTTGATATGGAAACAGAGGTGGAGATCCGAGCGGCGCTAGACAGACTAATGACCAACCGGACCACCTTTATCATCGCGCATCGCATTCAAAGCATCATGAATGCTGATCTCATCCTGGTTTTTGACAAGGGAAAGATCATTCAAATGGGTGAGCATCAGGCTTTGCTGAACCAGGCAGGCATTTATAAGGACATTTACGACATCCAGGCTCGGATTGATAGTGCCCTGCAAGAGGAAATTGCACATGTCAAATCAATATAACGAAGAAGAACTGGACGACGTCGTCAGCCTGAAAAGTGGTGTTATCAGGCGGCTATTGCAGGCTTTAAAGCCCTATTGGCCACAAATGCTGCTGGCGGTTATCGGCATCTCATTGGTATCATTCCTGGACGCTTACTTCACCGTGCTCAACAAACGCATCATCGACGAAGGCATTGTGGCAAAAAACCTGCCGATGATGATCAGCTTGTTCCGCAACTACGCCTTGATAGTCCTGGCGCAGATGGTCGGCTTCTTCATCATGATCTACATTATGGGACTGCTCGGAGAGCAGCTTCGTTACGATTTTCGCAAGAACCTTTTCCATCACCTGCAGAGTTTATCGCTTTCGTACTTCAGCAAAACCCCTCTGGGGTGGATTATGTCGCGCGTGACTTCAGACACCGAGAAAATGGCAGATTTGCTAACCTGGGGCGTGCTGGACACGGTTTGGGCAGTGACGAACATCGGTTTCGCGATGTACTTTATGCTGCAATTGAACCTGACGCTGGCTGTGATCGTTTTGCTGTCTTTGCCGGTCATGATCCTCGTGTCATTTAAATTCCGCGTGAAGATCTATCACCACTACCGCCAGGCGCGCAAGGCAAACTCGAAGATGACTGCCGCATTGAACGAAAATATCACCGGCGTCAGAGTAGTCAAAGCGCTGCGGCGTGAAGCAAAGAACCTGGAAGATTTCAAGGTGCTTTCCACGAATATGTACGAGGAAAGTTACCGTGCAGTCCTGCTCTCTGCTATCTACCTGCCAACCATCCAGACCATCAGCGCCATTTCGCTGGTGTTGATCCTCTGGCAGGGCGGGTTGCAAGTGGCAGGCGGGACGATGACGGTTGGCGTTTTGCAAGCTTTTATCTCGTACATCATGATGATTTTGTGGCCTATTCAAGACCTGGCGAGGGTTTATGCCGAGATGCAAAATGCTGTCGCGTCTTCAGAAAGAGTTTTTTCTCTCTTGGATATGCAGCCTGAAATTCGCAATCGTGAAAACTTGTTGCCAGTGGACTCGCTTGTTGGAGATGTGGAATTTGAGAATGTCTCTTTCCACTATGAAGATGACGAACCGGTGATTAAGAACCTAAGCTTTCATATTCCTCAGGGGCAAAATGTGGCTTTGGTCGGCACGACTGGCGGCGGCAAAACCACGATCGTCAACTTACTGTGCCGCTTTTATGAGCCAACCGAAGGTGTGATCCGGATTGCTGGTCATGACTACACTCAGTACTCTCTCGAGGACATCCAATCCCGCATCGGAGTCGTTTTGCAGGTTCCGCACCTCTTCTCGGGCAGTATTCGAGATAACTTGCGTTATGGGCGCCTGGATGCGACGGATGAAGAGATCGAAGAAGCTGCAAAACTGGCGGGGGCGCACGAATTCATTGTGAACTTTGAGAAGGGTTACGATCAAGATGTTGGCGAAGGTGGCAATCAACTCTCAGTGGGGCAAAAACAGCTCATCAGCATCGCGCGTGCCCTGCTGGCTGATCCAGACATCTTTATCATGGATGAGGCTACCAGCTCGGTGGATACACTGACAGAAGCTTTGATCCAAAAGGGGATGCACCAGTTGATGAGTGGGCGCACCAGTTTCATCATCGCCCACCGCCTCTCGACCATCAAATCAGCAGATTTGATCATGGTCATCGAAGGTGGACAGATCCTTGAACAGGGAACCCACGAGAGCCTGATGCGCGCGAAAGGCCATTACTATAACCTTTACACCCAGCAGTTCCGCCACGATCTGGAAACCAAGTACGACCTGTTTGCGGATCAAGAGCCAGAAGCTTCGGCAGCATGAGGTCAGGGATGCGTTTCGCTGTCAATTACTCGACCAAACTAGCTGAGCTGGTAAAAGCCAGCAAACTCGATTTAGATCTGTTTAAATGCCCTGAGTGGGTTGGGCTGCTGAAGGCTGCCATGGCGGTTAAACCTGTCTATTTGCATCTGGATATCAGCGTCGGCAGGGGCCAGCTCACTAAGCTTGATTTTGATCGGCTGAGACAACTGCTGGCTGAGACAGACACCCCGCACGTAAACTGCCATCTTGCCGGAACGCCTGATCTGAAGGTGGGGAACAAGACGGACCGTAACAAGTTACTCAAGAAATGGATCAAAGAAATTGAAGTTCTGAAACAGGAGTTTGCGGGGTACCCTGTGATATCTGAGAATTTGCCCTTTGAACCGCTAATTCCAGAATACCACCTGTCGAGCGACCCGAAGTTGATCAGTGAAGCGATCATTGAGACAGACACCGGCTTGCTGCTGGACATTTCTCACGCCCGCATCACCGCTGACACGTTGGGAATTGACTACCAGGAATACATTGAAAAGCTGCCGTTGGATCGGCTACAAGAGCTTCACATTACCGGCGTCCGCAGATATCACGGCTTCCTGGAAGACCATTTTGAGATGCAGCCAGAGGATTGGCCTTCAACCGAATGGGCAGCTGAGCAGATCAGGCTTGGCGCATGGCGTGAGCCTGATCTCGTGGCATTTGAGTACGGCGGCGTAGGGGAATGGTTCTCCTGGCGCACGGAAACCTGGGCTTTAGAAGAGCAAGTGCCGCGACTTTTCAAATTGTTCGGCGGTTAGAGGTAGGGGTACATGATCTCGCCGGACTCCTGACCGAGCGAAGTCGATGACCGACATTCGTAGGGTGGGTTGGCGTCACAGAACCTATACCAAGTATCGTCTTGAGAAAGCCTACCCACCAACACAAACCCCTCACATTCGACCGGTGGGTTGGCTTTTAAACGCCCTCTTAATTCCCATGCTCCTGAACGCCAGCCCACCCTACACAGCTTGCTCTCCTTATTTTTATAACCCCAAAAGTCACCCCACATCCAATACTTTCACAGTCAATTTCAAATTATCACCACCATTGATATCTTCTCTTCTCGCCGATGTCTTCACCGTGCGAGGTCTTTGACTGCCAAGTCTCCACCCATGATGAATCAGAGAAGATAAGTAAGCCGTATGGACTGAAGCCCATCCGTACGGGAGGGGCTTCCGCTCCTCCCGCCACTCATATGCCAAACTGAGCGGATGGACTAAAGCCCCTCCGTATGGTGGGGGCTTGCTCCCACCGCAAGGAGCCTGATAATTCAGCAAATCGGATGGACTAAAGCCCATCCGTACGGTGGGGGTCATGATGCTGGGAGCGAAGCGAGCAGTATTCACTCCCACCGCCAAAACTCGAATGTATGACATGCAGCGGATGGACTAAAGCCCATCCGTACGGTGGGGGTTTACTCCCACCGCAACCAGCCTGATAATTCAGCAAATCGGATGGACTGAAGCCCATCCATACGGTTGGGGGTCATGATGCTGGGAGCGAAGCGAGCAGTATTCACTCCCACCTCAAAACTCGAATGTATGACATGCAGCGGATGGACTAAAGCCCATCCGTACGGTGGGGGCTTGCTCCCACCGCTAATTGGAGATCAAATTGCATATTAACCCTCGGCGGTCATGCCGCAAATACCACTGGACCAACAATTCAGATTTATCAATTACCTTAAAGCCAACGCCGCCCATCAAATCAAGTATTTGGGCGTTAATTTTCAATCTTTTATTTAATCCTTCCCCAATTATGCATTTCAGGGTTTATAATAGTTTTACAGATTTGAGAGAGTGAAATGGAACCTGTTGTGATACTTGAAAGCGAAAGTTTATCTGCAGACGATCAGCCTGACCCTGCAAGTATCAAGGGACTCTCCGCTCAGAGGTACTCAGCCGCGTAAATCATCCGCGGGCAAGGGTACTGGTAAGCGAGCCTGTCCCTTGTAATTTTTGCTTTCACCTATAAAAACTACTTATTGACTGTGAGGTTAGAGATGATCTATTTAAGCAAACTACTTAACCAAAAAGTTTGGGATGCTTTTGGGCATGTTGTTGGTAATTTGGACGATCTTTTAGTGGATAAAACCGACCAAACCATGCCCCCCATCACAGCTATTGCTATCAAGGACAGATCTCCAGAATGCAAATTGGTCGATGCAAAAGACATCGCGACGCTTTGGCCGAGTATCACCCTGAACGTGGACCTCTCTAAATTGGACCTTTATGAACCAACTGGGCACGAGCTTTATCTCAAGCAGCGGGCACTCGATCAGCAAATTGTAGACACTGAAGGCAAGCGCCTGGTGCGGGTGAATGACCTCCAAATTGCCCGAAAAAACAATAACTTCTATCTCACCGGTGTGGATGTGGGTGGAACGGGTCTTTTGCGCCGATTGGGATTGGAGAACCTTGCCAAGTCAGCAGCCAAAGCCCTCAAAAAGCGTTGGAAAACACATGTAATCCCCTGGGAAGACGTCGCATCGATTGAACACGACGACCCATTGAGATTGAAAGTTTCGCAAGACCGCTTAGTGCAGATGGAGCCAGCTGATATCGCCCAGATCCTTGATGACCTCGACCATCACACAAGTAAGGCTTTGCTGCAGGGGTTTACAAATGAGCAATTGGCGGATACCCTGGAGGAGTCTTCTTCAGAAGTCCAGCAAGCGGTTATTGCCGCTTTACAGCCGGAACGTGCAGCGGATATTTTGGAAGAAATGGATCCTGACGAAGCCGCTGACCTCCTGGCAGACATGGATGATCAGGTCAGCGAGCAGTTGCTCAATCTGATGGAAGATGAAGACGAAGAGGATGTCCGTATTCTTTTACGCTATCCTGAAGACTCCGCAGGCGGAATCATGACCACCGAGTTCGCTTGGGTCCCGGCAGAATACACTGTGGAACAAGCGCTACACCACTTGCGTACCAATGAAGAAGCAAAAGATGACGAATTTATGTTCTATGTCTACTTACTCGATAAAAATAAGAGGCTTCAAGGTGTAGCCAGGCTGAGAGATCTGGTGACAGCCCCCCTGGATCAGCAACTTTCTGCTTGGTTCGATGACGACCCGGTGGTGGTCAATCCCCTCACCCCCCAGGAAGAAGCTGCCTACCTGGTAGCAAAATACGACCTGATGGCAGTACCAGTGATCGATCCAGAGACCAACGTGATGCTTGGGATCGTCACGGTGGATGATGCCATCGACACCGTCTTACCTACAGCCTGGAAGAAGAAATTACCACGCTTTGCCGGCAGGTAAGTCATGAAAAAGAGAAAACTGCCTTTATGGCTGAAGAATATTTTTTTACTTCTGAGCGTGCTGGGGCCGGGCTTGATCACAGCTTCTGCTGACAACGATGCGCCTGGTATTGCTACTTATTCGATGGTTGGCTCAACGTATGGATACAACTTTCTCTGGCTGATTCTGGTTATCACAGTCGGTGAGGTGGTTATCCTGGAAATGGTGGCTCGAATGGGCGCCGTAACAGGAAAAGGCACTGCTGACTTGATCCGTGAAAAGTTTGGGGTGAAGATGACAACCTTCGCCATGTTTTGTCTGTTGATTGCCAATCTTGGAACAACTGTGGCAGAGTTCGCAGGGGTTGCCGCAGCTGGTGAGCTCTTTGGGATCAGCAAGGTCATTACTGTGCCAATCATAGCAGTGATTATGGGGTTGTTTATTTTGCGTAGCAACTATAAAATCATTGAAAAAATACTGATCGGTCTGAGCTTGGCTGCGCTGAGTTATGTTGCGACGGTTTTCATCATAAAACCGGATTGGGGAATGATCTTGCACGATACCGTGCGACCACAAATACAACTTACCAATGACTATATCATATCCATCTTGGCTGTGATCGGAACGACCATTACACCCTGGGCAATCTTTTACTTGCAGGCTTCGGTGGCAGACAAAGGCGTTTCGATGGAAAATTACAGGGACACCAGGCTCGACGTGACTGTTGGTTCCGCCTGGGGAAACGTGATTTCAGCCTTTATCATCATCGTCACTGCCGCCACCCTGTTCAAAGTTGGCGTTCATGTGGAGGATGCCAAAGATGCAGCCATGGCGCTCGCGCCACTGGCAGGAGAGGCTTCCACAATTCTTTTTGCATTAGGTCTGCTGGGAGCATCACTGCTGGCAGTCTTGGTGCTTCCACTCTCCACCACTTATGCAATCTGTGAGGCATTTGGGTTTGAACGCGGGTTAAACCGCAGTTTCAGGGATGCACCGGTTTTTTATGGTTCCTTTATTGGGATCATCGTTTTCAGTGTATTGATTGTCCTGATCCCGGGGATGCCGCTCTTCCAAATGATGATCCTTTCGCAGACCCTGAATGCGATCTTGCTCCCTGTGATCCTGCTATTGGTATTAAGACTGGCTAATGACAAGGCAGTGATGGGCAAGTATCGCAATTCCCGGCTGACCAACATCCTGGCAATCGCGATTACCGTGTTGATTGTCGCTGTCACTGCTATTTTATTATTGGAACCACTTCTTTCGATTGCATGATTTGGATTTATTCAGAGAACAAGAAAGCCTGCGACACCCCACCCTAACATGGGGTGTTTTTTTATTTTAGTTCCGAAGTTCCTGTAGAAGCTCGTAAATACTCGCATACGTAACCACTTGACCCTTGTGCTCGAGTTGCCAGGTTGTATTACCGTTTTTCGTTATCACGCTTACAGAAGGAAAAACTGGCAATTTCTCCTCTTCCAGACGATAACCCGCTCTTTGGAGTGCTCGTTGTGTCCAGATGAACTCGGTTCCTTGCCCCTCCAGAAAAACGGGTTTGGAACCACGATTTTGGATATCGAAGGAGCCTGAGAGTGGGTCAAAATGCACTCCAACGCGATTAAAGATCTGAGCAAAACTACCGTTTAGCACCAGATCTTCCGGCGCCCCCTGACTGATCTGCCCCTCATCGTCCATTAGCCAAATTCGGTCAGCATGCCGCAAAGCAAGATCAAGATCATGGGTGGATGTCAGGACGGCCTGATCCTTTCCACTGGCGAGATTGTGGAGCAAGTTCATCACCACCACCCTCCCGGGCAAATCCAGGTAGGCTGTTGGCTCGTCCAGAACCAAGAGGCGAGGTTCCTGCGCCAACGCACGCGCAATCATCACCTTCTGGCGTTCGCCATCGCTGAGGGTGTGGATGTATCGATGGCTGAGTTTATCGACCCCCACCACCTGGAGGGTTTCATACACGACATCCCAATCATAGTCGGTCATGCGGTCGAACAATCCGGTGAACGGGAAACGCCCCATTGCAACCAGCTCATCTACGCGCATAGCTCCAACGAATATCGGACTGGTTAGCACCACGCTTACTTGGTTGGCTAATTCACGCGGGTGATAAGTTGCCAGTTTTCGCCCCGAAAGTTGTATCTCACCAGCCAGTTTGGGCTGCAGACCGATCACGGTGCGCAGTAAAGTGGATTTACCCACCCCATTTGGACCCACAAGGCAGACAAATTCTCCGGCATAGAGCTGCAGGTTAAGCTGATCAGCGACCACTCTTGGGGTTTTTCCGCCATTTTTATAACCGATTGTCAGTGCATTGGTTTGCAGCACAGGATCAATCAGACGCTGAACGATGCGGCACCTCGCTTTCGTTTGAGCATAACCCACACCACAAACGGCGCACCAAACAGAGAGGTCACCACATTAATTGGCAGCACAAGCTGACTGCCTGGCAATTGGGCAAGCAGACTGGCAGCCATTGACACGGCAGCCCCAATCAAGATGATCGCCGGGATGAGAATTTTATGATTCGAGGTCTTGAATAAATTTCGGGCAATGTGGGGAACTGCCACACCGATGAAATTGATTGGTCCGCAAAAAGCCGTTACCGCTCCTGAAAGAACAGAAGCACTGAGCAATATGCTGAAACGCAGCAAACCAACATTGAGTCCCATCGTACGGGCGTAATCCTCCCCCAATAGCAGCGCGTTTAAGCCCTTGGGTAGCAAAGCCATCAACCCAACACCCGCAAGAATTACCAATGACATCACCTTTAGCTGCGTCCAATTGACACCACTAAAAGAGCCAAAAGACCAAATGGAATAAGCATGGATCCTTTCCGGCGCGCTAAAGTAGACCAAAAGGCTGACTACAGCACTGGTCGCATGACCAAACATTAATCCCAGGATCAGTAAAGTTGTGGGGTTTTGCACCCATCTTCCCACCAGCAGGATCAGCGCAAGCACTACGCCCGCGCCAGCCGAAGCCGCCAGAACAAGCGAAAATTCTCCACGCAGATTGAGTGCCGGCAGGAACAAGCCACCCACAAAACCCGAGCCAAGAATGACTATCGCCACGCCCAGGCTGGCTCCGGAGTTGATGCCCAGGATAAAAGGATCCGCCAGGGGATTGCGAAACATGGTTTGCATCTGCAGCCCCGAAGCACTAAGCCCAATGCCGGCTAAAGCCGCAGTCAGGACGCGAGGTAGGCGTGAGTTTTGGACGATGTATACCCAGCTTTCCCGCATACCCTCTTTGCCAACGAGGATGCCCCAGATGTCTTTGAGGGGAATGCTGACGGATCCAAGAGCAAGATTGAGCAGAAACAATGCCAGGATCAGGAATAGAAACAGCCCAAAAAGCCACAGACGCTTTGTCTCTTGGCGCGTAGTGCTTTCAGAGGCTTGGTTCATTGTGATTTCCTCGTTGAAAGACTTAAAACGATTATTGCAATGCCTGATAGTAGAAAAACTCATATTCAGGCAGTAAGTCTGAATAGAAAACTTTGATCAGATCCATCAGGATTACATCCGGAGCAGCAGCACCACTTTCAAAGTAGTCCACAGCGCCCGAAGCATTCATGCGTTTACTGTAGGTATAGACTTTCCCTTCCTGGTAGGCTTTAAAATCTGCGTAACGGGCATCCATAGCCGTCAGCTCAGATAATTCGCTCAACGCGCCTACATTGATCCAATAATCAGCATCTTTTGCTCGTTCGAGAACAACCTCAAAATCAAGCGGCTGAGCTCCACTGCCTTCAATGTCTTTGAAAAGATAATCGGCACCAGCATCTGCTAACAAGATAGCAATATAGCTCTCCCCGCCTGGCATGTACCAGGTGCCTTCATAGGCGGAATTTGTAAAAACAGTTACGCGTGTAGACAGATTGCTTGTGAGCTTTTTTGCTTGTTGGTAGCGGGCAACCATATCATCGAACAGGCGATCAGCCTCTATTTCTTTTTCAAAAAACGCGGCAATGAATTTCCCCCATTCAGCACGACCAAGCGGGTCCTGTTCGAGGTAATCGGAGTTGATCACAACTTTGAGACCAGCTTCAAGGAGTTGAGGATGGGAATCATATTCCGCATAACCACTGGCGGATGTCATGATCAGGTCGGGATTGAGATCCACCAAATATTCCACATTGATGACTGCTCCGCTGCCGACTTCTGCAACAGCACCTGCTTGAATCCAGGTTTTTACGTCAGGATTGTAGATGTAAGCGCCAGAATCAACCGCTACCAGGCTGGAAAGTTCATCAATTTGTTCAAGGAAAGGCAGGTAAGTGGTGGAAAGTGAGACAAAACTCTCAACAGGCGTGTGTACAATCAAAGTATCATCAATCCCGCCAGGCTCAGCCTGACCTTTTGGCACGAGCGCATATTGAATTGATTCAGTGGCACCAGCCCAGGGCATTAGAACGGTCAGAAGTTTATAGCCTTCTTTGTATTCAAGAGTGAAGTTCTTCGCATAATCGATGGTAACTTGTGCTTCAACAGTAGGTGCTTCAGTTGGTTCCGCAACAGGATAGTTTTTTTCAGTAGGGGTTTCCAGCGGATAGGTATCTCCGGCAGGAGCTGCGGTCTCCACGACCTGAGCAGGTGCCTGACATGCAGGCAAAGCCAGGAGGATCAATACAGCCAGAAGGGTTACAATTTTTTTCATATTCTCTCCGATTTCAAAAAATCAACCCCTTCTGGATTAGAAAGGGTTGAGAATATGAGTGTTTCTCACCCACCTTCTTAATCCGAGAAGGTTAAGTTGGGTTTACTGGAGGGTGGCTTCCTGACTTATCTTGTCGACTTACAGTTGCGGTACAGTGCTGGACTTTCACCAGCTTCCGCCATTACACCTTAGCTTCCGGGCGTAGGGTAACCTCAGTATTTCAGTTGTGCCAATATCTTAGCATTCAAGTCAGGAAATGTCAACTGATGACCAGAATTTGCGTCAAATTGCGTCAAATTTGATAAAAAAACAGATGGGAAGGTAAAATAGGCTTAATGAAGAAGACCAGTTTGCGTTCCCTCCCGGAAAAGAACCTTGCCAAATTCCAATCTCAGCAAACAGGGAATGACTGTGCGATCCACTCGCTTGTTGCCGCCGTGGAACTGTTGACCAATTTTCGGCTGGACCCTCAGGAAATCATTGAAGAAATCAATCGTATCTGGTGGCATGGGCGCTTTTTTCGCCTGGCACCAAAATCCGGAGTTACACCCCCGATGCAAGTGCGCCTGCTGGGTTACCTGGCAAAAAAACACGATTTGCCGCTCACAGCGAATCTTTTCCACCTGAGCCCTGAGCTGTTGCAGGCGACAGCAGAAGCGGAAACCCTGGCCAGCCTGGTGACGATCTACTGGTGGTTCGGTCATTCACCGGCGATTTATTACATGAATGGTCCAAAGAATTACAACGCGCTCAAGGGTGCTGGTGGTCACACGATGGTTTTTGCAGCCTATGACCCAGAGCATTATAGCGGTGATGTTCACACCCCTTGGGGTTTCATCAATTCATGGATCACACAGGGGACAGGGTTATTTTGGATGGAAGATAAGGCATTTCAAAAGGCGTGGGGCACACCGATCCCACACTGGGGTAAAAATGCCACCGTTGTCATCTCATACAAGGATTTGAATAAATCGTGAAACCTTTTACATTGCTAGGCAAACTTGCCAAAAAGTACTCAAAACTAATTTTACTGACCACCCTGACAATGCTTGGCCTGGTCGGCGCGCAACTACTGATCCCCTGGATCATCCGCCAGCTGATTGACCGTCTCACAACCCAACCTTTGGACCAGGGAACGATTGATTTCATCACCCGCATATCCGTAATTGCATTGATTATTTTCGTCGCCCGAGCTGTGATGCAGTTTATCCGCTCTTATGCCGCTCACATAGCCGGTTGGGGGGTCGTCTCGGATGCCCGACGCATGATTTATGAGCACATGCAGAAACTCTCCCTGCGGTTTTACGAGGATAAGCAAACCGGTCAATTGATGTCAAGGATCATCAACGATACGGATTTGTTTGAACGCATGATTGCCCACGCGCTGCCAGACGTGATCGTGAACGGAATCACTCTGATTGGCGTCATCGCAATCCTGCTTTCCATGAATGTTAATCTCACCCTCCTGACCCTGATTCCCATCCCTCTGATTATTTTTGCCTTGATCGGTTACAGCAAGTTGGTCCGCCCCGCCTTTAAAACGCGCCAACAGTCTCTGGGTGAATTAAATGCTGTGCTCAACGACAGTCTTTCTGGAATTCGGGAAGTAAAAGCCTTCGCTCGAGAAGAAGACGAGCTCGATAAAGTGGATGATAAGATCCAGCTCGTTCTGCATAAGAATCTGCGTGCCTTAAAATTAATGGCGATTTTCAACCCAATCTTTGACTTTGCGGCAGGGATTGGTCAATTACTTGTAATTTTCTTTGGCGCCCGCATGGCAATTGCCGGCACGCTCTCAATTGCTGATCTGGTCGCGTTTTTTCTTTATCTCGACAGTTTTTACACGCCAGTACGCAGCCTGGGGAACTCGATGGAAGCAGTTCAGGAATCGCTGGCTGGATTCGAACGTATTGCTGAAATCCTGACTGTCACACCAGAAATCGCCTCTCCTGCTGAGCCGCATATTTTCCTTGAGCCGATTAAAGGGAATGTCCGCTTTGAGAATGTCCACTTTTCCTATAAACAGGACGAAGAGGTCCTCACCGCCATAAACCTCGATATTCCGGCAGGCAGCACTGTTGCGCTGATCGGTCCGACGGGCGTGGGAAAAACCACTTTGGTGAGCCTTATTCCGCGTTTTTATGACGTCATTGAGGGCAAAGTGAGTATTGATGGAGTCGATGTGCGGGAAATCGAGCTTGACCAGCTGCATCAATCGGTCAGTATGGTCTTGCAGGATGTATTCCTCTTCCACGGAACCATCCGTGAGAATATTCTGTTTGGAAAACCTGATGCAACGGAAAAAGAAATGATCAGGGCAGCAGAAATAGCCAATGCCTCTGAATTTATTGACCACATGCCCAATGGCTATGACACATTGATTGGAGAACGAGGCGTCAAACTCTCCGGAGGGCAAAAACAGCGGTTATCGATTGCCAGGGCGGTCTTAAAGGACAGCCCAATCCTGATTTTGGACGAAGCCACCTCTTCTGTAGATACAGAAACCGAATTGATGATTCAACAAGCACTCGAACGCTTGATCAAAGGACGCACCACGATCATCATTGCCCACCGGCTTTCAACTGTGCGGAATGCTGATCGGATCGTGGCTTTGGAAGGTACTGGGATCGTGGAAGCAGGTACACACGAAGAGTTGGTGGCAAGAAAAGGTCTCTATTACAAACTCTACACCGCCCAACAGCAGTTGTATTGAATTAATCCCAGTCTGGCTTGACTACTTGAGGGCTAAATGCAACTCATATGGTGGAAGTTTACCTTCACTATTAGCTTAGTAGATGGACTGAAGCCCATCCGTACGGTGGGGGTTTACTCCCACCGCAACCAGTCTGATAATCCAGTAAAGCGGATGGATCAAGGACTGTCCGTACAGTAGGGTTTTACTCTGTACGGTGTGGGTGATCTTTCGTAGGGAAGGGGCTTGACCCCTTCCGCCACGCGCCCAAATGGAACGGCACAAGACCGTTCCCTACAAATTTGCCAACTGGTCGGATGGACCCAAGCCCATCCTTACCTCGTCGTCAGCATTAATAACACTCCTCCACTCAGAAGAGGTCTGAGAATACAGGCGTTTTGACACCCATCCGCCCTAAGTCATTCTCCACACACTGAAATCAAGACAAAGGAAATATAGTCTCAGGATTCTTTTCAACAACCACCGGCTGAACCTGACCCGCGCTGAGATCGCTCAACTTGCTGGTGAAGGATTCCAACTCTTCATCTTTAAAACGGGCAGTCAGCGTGATATCTTCAAGGAACTCTGTATCCAATACCTGCCCATGGTGAGCTTCCATTAGCCTTACTGTCTGGTCATATAGTCGGTAAGGCGTTACAAACATAAGAGTCGTCGTCGGCAAAAGCGCAGCAAACCTGACCCATTTCAGCACCTCCCTCACCGCATCACCATAAGCTCTGACCAACCCCCCGGTGCCAAGCTTGGTGCCACCAAAATAGCGCGTCACCACCACCGAGACGTTGCCAAGCCCACTGCCTTGCAGAACAGCCAAAGCCGGTCTTCCCGCGGTACCGGAGGGCTCACCATCATCACTGAAATGAGTGATGAGGCTGTTGCCGTGACCAATAATAAAAGCTGGGACGTTGTGCGTAGCAGTGGGGTGTCGCTCGCGCACCTTTGCCAGGTGAGCCCGTGCTTGTTCGACGCTGCCAGCAAACTCAAGATCGGCAATGAAGCGCGAATTCACGACCAGGATCTCTCGTTGGACAGGTTCAAGGGGTATCAGACGAGGTTTAAACGGCTCATTCATGGCAATCAGCACTATAATGCTTTTGATTATAGCTGTTTGATCAGGTTATATATTAATGAAACTATTTTGTGAAACTGTTTTGCTGTTTTCGATTCCGTTAAATATCATCAATTTCTTCCTCTTCGGTTACGACAAGTTCCAGGCTAAGCGGAATGGTTGGCGCATCCCGGAACGGACACTGCTCGGACTGACATTATTCGGTGGAGGGATCGGCGGCTTGGCGGGGATGTTGGCATTCAGGCATAAAACACGCAAAAATCTTTTTTGGCTTGCAGCGATTGCGGGAAATTGGCTCTTGATTTGTCTTGTTGTGTTTTGGCGAAGATAGGCTTCAGCTGCAAGGGAGCAACAAATTATGACCCTACAAAAAACAAGAATATGGTCGTTCTTTCAACAAAATATCCTTTCAGCAAAATATAGCAAATATAGAATTTTTATGTTATATTAAAATAATTAAGATTAACATCCTATCTGTGGAGAAGAAGGATAATTGTGGTCGAAATTCAGAACATTTCCGAGATTCGTCCGTCAATTCCGGATGAGTTTTCGGTTGGCAGCTTTGTGCCCCGAACAGAAGCCATACAGCGTGCCTACACTTGGGGGCAACAGGTACATGCCGGGCAAGTTCGCTTATCCGGCGAGCCTTATTTCGAGACGCATTGTGCCTGGGTGGCAGCGTTTGTCGACAAGCTGGTACAAAAAGAATCCTGGACCATTGCCGCCCTGCTTCACGATACCATAGAAGACCAAGGCGAGACTCTCGACGAGATAAAAGCCCTTTTCCCTGGTGCTCTCGGCGAGGAAGTGGCACACATCATCGATGGCTTGACCAAAATGAGCAACCCGCGGGATGGTTCCACGCGCGAATTGGAAACACTTCGCAAGATCGCCATGTTCCGCGACCCGGCGGTCTTCGTGGTGAAACTGGCAGATAAGAGCCACAATATGATGACCCTTCACTACCAATCCCCCGGCAAACAGTGGCAAAAAGCCACCGAAGCGATCCGGGCTTACGGAAAATTGGCGGGCATTCTCAACTGTTACCGCTGGCGCCGCTGGATCGAAGACATGGCTTTCCCCTATGCTGAACCCGCCTCCTTTATTAAAGTAAAAAATAAGATCGACTCTGACCCCCGTTTAAACATCAACTTCATCCGTTATTACCTCAGCGAACTCGGTCACCTAATGGAAGCTGAGGGAGTGGAAGGTTCGATTCGCTTCACCGTCAATGGGTACTGGCAGGCGTGGGATAAACTGCAACGTATGGCGCGAAGCCACCGCACCTCGCTGGATGATTTCTCAGCTGTCAATGATATTGTCAGCTTCCGTATGCTGGTGCGAAATGAGGACGAAACCGCCTGCTACAGGCTGCTTTCGCGTGTGAACCGCTATTTCAGCCGAAATCTCGACCAGGATCGCTTTGATGACTACATTGCCTCTCCTCAAAATGGTTACCGGGCTCTGCAGGTGACTGCCTATCTTCCGGGAACAGGCGCGATTGAGGTCGCTATTGCAACAGAAAGCATGGAAGGTGAAAACACCTGGGGTGTTATCTACGCCATCAACCATAACCTGGATATCAGCCGTTATTCGCCGGTACAGATTCTGACCCCATTTGGCGGCACACGCTTCTTGCCGGAAGGCAGCACGGTTTTAGATGGTGTGGCAGCTATTCAAGAGTTCTACCTCGACAAGATTCACAAAGTTTTGGTCAACGGTAAAGAGCGGCACCTGTATGATACGCTTAATCCAGGCGACGTGGTGGAAGTGCTCAGTGGCGAACCGCACAAGGTTCCCGATCCAGACTGGCTAAACCACTGCAATGCCTCCACAGCACGGTTGCTCAGGAACGTGCTGGCAATGGTCAATCTGAAGGAAGCCAGCCGCCGGGGTCGCGAAGCAATTCACAACATTATCTCCGAACGGGGAATCCTGGACCTCGATGACGTGCGCGCTTTGGACCAGAACCGGATTGAAGCCCTGCTCGGTCTATTGGCCTGTGCAAATCTGGACGATTTGTATTCTGCCATCGGTGGCGGTTCAATCTCACTCGATGAATTTGAGAACGCGCTGGGCCTGGTGGGAATCTCGCGGACCGCTTTGCACTGGACCTCCTTGCTGGTAGAAGGTCCTGAATCTACGAATCGTCCTGGCGGATTAGCCTATTTTGCAGGTATTGTGTCAGATGTAGGCGGGAATATTTTAAGAACGGTTAGTTCCACCTCGAAGGATGGTGCTTTCCGATTGCGCATGATCCTGGGCGGTATCGAAGAAGAGCAGCGCCAGTTGTTAATTGATCGTTTCAACACCAGCCATTTCCCGATTACCAAGGTGGAAATCGCTTAAAAAGCAAGAAGCCCTTCTATTTTTAACCCGTGTTAGAATCATACGGCATCTTTTAAAGTCGTCTTTTGAAAGGTACTAACCACTATGCATAATAGAGAAACCAGAGCATTCCTGACTTCCATCGGATTCTCATTAATTGCCTTCTTTTCCATCTTTCTCCCCAACCTGGCATCTGCTTCAAGCAACAATCCACAGGGGATCGGCCCCGACCAGACAGGTCCTATCCAGGCAAGCCCGGAAACCGTAAAAGTTGAAGCGTATTATTTCTACTCAACCAGTTGCAGCCACTGCATAGACATTTTGCAGAACATTGTAAAGCCACTGGAAGCTGAACACCCGGGATTGGTGGACATAAAACTGGTCGAATTGAGCGAAAGCGTCAACTATGAAGCTCTGATGAAAGCTGAAAGTGAATTTGGTATCTTAGCCGGCGACCGTGATCTGCCCGTCGTCCTGATAGGCGATCAGATACTCAACGGTGAGCAGCAGACCAGAGAGAAGCTCGTGGAATTGGTGGAAACCGGGCTTGCAGGAGATGGCATCAAGCTTCCGGAAATACCCGGGGTAGATCCAGCCATGTTGGTAATCGCGCAGGTCGAACCCACACCCGATACTGGTTTGGTTTGCAGCCCGGATAATCCTGCTGCTTGCGAGGTTCCGGCTCCGATTTATGCCGCGTATTTCTATCAGACTGGCTGTAAAGAATGTGGTCGAGCTGAGACAGATTTGGCTTACTTGAAATCCAAATATCCCCAACTTATCATTGAGGAATTCAATATTTTTGAAGAAGCCGCGTTGGCTGAGTGGATGGCAAATCGCGTTGGTGTGGATAAAAACTTCAACACGCCCGCTCTTTTCATCGGCGACCATGCTTGGATTGACGAAACAGAATTTACACCCGAATTGATTGAGCCCGTTTTACAGGAACTAAGCGAGACGGGTTCCCCTGCCTTTTGGGAAAATTGCAATCCTGAAGAATGCAATAATGCCCTGCTTGACCGGTTCGAAAAGATGGGATGGCTGGCTGTTGTTTTTGCAGGTTTGGTGGACGGATTAAACCCCTGCGCCTTTGCCACGATCATTTTCTTCGTATCTTATTTAACGCTGAGCGGCAAAAAGGGCAAGCAAATCATCATTACCGGTGCCAGTTTTACATTAGGGGTTTTCATCGCATATTTGCTGGTGGGAGTGGGATTCTATAAAGTGCTTGACTTGATCTCTGGCTTTACGGCGATCATTAGCAAGATCGTTTATATTTTTACAGCAGTTTTGTGCCTCGTGCTGGCAGTCCTGAGCATCCGTGACTTCATCAAGGTGCGGCAGGGTGACCTGAGCGACATGGCTCTCAAGCTTCCTGAACCGTTGCGCATGCGTATTAATCAGACAGTGCGAGAGGGTCGTAAATCCAACAGCTACATCATCGGTGCATTTGTCACCGGGCTGCTGATTTCGCTGCTGGAGTTGGCCTGCACTGGTCAAATCTATCTTCCGGTGATCATCTCGATGAGCTCAGTACCCGCAATGCGAGGGCAGGCGCTGCTATACCTGTTACTTTATAACCTGATGTTCATCGTGCCACTGATTGTTGTCTTTGTCCTGGCATATTACGGCACAACTTCGAAGCAGTTCACTGAATTCCTGCGCAAGCATGCCGGGGCTGTAAAAATCGGTATGGCAATCGTATTCCTGGCATTGGCAAGCTGGTTGATATTCTCGTTATTGCAGTAAATCGTTCCACATTAGCATTAATTAGAGAAGGATACTATTTTAAAGAGTACCCTTTTTTTGGACGTTTAGTCGAAATTATGGACTGTACCAGTTGTCAATACGAGAAACTCTTTAGAGCGACGCTATAAATCCTTGGGTTTCCCCCTGGGGTTGCTTGCTTGCCAGAGGTTAAGCTGGCTCCAGCTGTCTAACGGACGGAGACTGAAGAGGGTATTCATTCTTGATGGTGCGCTTGAGCTGAACAAAAGTATCCACAAATGATTTTTGAAAAGACAGATCGCCGCGGAAAAAAGGCTCGCAGCGGAACCTGGCAACAAAGAAAAGAATCTCCATAGACCGGAATGAGACCGCCTTGCCCCCTTACTCTCACAGCCAACCATTGCGGACTCACTCCGGCATAATCCTCAAAATAAACATTTTCCGTGTCAAAAAAGTCAGATCGCTGCGCAACAGAAGCTTGCGATGACGAATTCAATGCAGATCGTCATACCCTGCTTTACTAGGATAGGTTTAAAGGACGCCGCAATCACAAAGGCACCCTTAAGCCACCAGCTATCAGCTACATACGATGAGCTAAATTAATTTTCTTTGCGACGCGGGCGAAAGCAGAGACTATGTGGACATGGAGACCGGAAAGTTCACCGCTGATGGTTGATTCCCGAGCGGCTGAGCGCAGGCTCTCCGCATCATCAAACCATGGCATGGTCATATTGGCACGACCCAACTCACTCAGCGTGTGGGCATCACTGCCTGCCATTAGAGCTTTCCCATATTTAACAGCAAAATCGTAAGCATTTTGATTGTATTTCTCCCTTAGGCAGCGGGCATTGAAGACTTCCAGCCCATCAACGTAAGGTAATATTTGATCAAGGGTTTTTTCGGTCCACCAGCTGCGGTGCGGGTCAAAAGGATGAGGCAGGCTGATGAACGCTCCCTGCTCACGTAAGCGCCGCACAACCTCAACCGCCGGCAAACCCTGCGGGATCTCTTCGGTCATGAAGTAGCCAAGGATCTCGCCTTCATGCGTGGCGATTTCCTCCGCCACGATCACACGTTCGGGTGCCATTTGATGCGCTTTGAGGGCGCCCTGTATGCTGCCGTGATCGGTGATGGCGATCTTGTCAATACCGAGCTCATCACAGGCTTTGAGCAATGCACTCAATTCCACCAGGCTGTCAGGGGAATATTCGGTGTGGCAGTGAAATTCTGCCCGAATTGAAGATTGGGTCATTCGTTATAGATCCTGGGAAGGCGGTCTGCCAGGCCGCAAACAACTTCGTAATTGATGGTGCCCCATCGTTTGGCAACCTCATCAACGCTCAGGGTCTCGTCACCTTGGGTACCGATCAAAACAATTTCATCCCCCACTTTTGCATCCGGGACGCTGTCGAGTTGGAGCATGCACTGATCCATGCAAACCCTGCCCACAATGTCCACGCGCTTGCCGCCAACCAGAACCTGCTGATTCTCGGCACGGCGGAAACCATCGCCATAACCAGTTGGCATAACGCCGATGCGTTCTTCTTTACTGGTGACGTAAGTGGATCCGTAACTGATACCTTGACCAGCGGGGAACTTATGCAATGATATGATGCGTGCTTTCCAAGTAAGGGCGGGTTTGAATCCGGCAGGCAAAGTGTCTCCCGTCGGGGACATACCAAAAAGGAGATCTCCTGGGCGGACGATGTCGTAGTAGGATTGGGGAAAGTTTAGCACTGCGGCCGAGTTGGCGGCATGCACTTTTTCGGGTTTGAGTCCCTTGCGCTCGAGGTCTGCCAGAAGCGTGTCAAAGATTGCAAGTTGCCTGGGAGTAGAATCCGAGTTGGGCTCATCAGCTCGGGCAAAGTGGGTAAAGATTCCGTCCACCTGGATAGCGGTGTCTTTGAGCCCTTCGAGGAAAGACGCGACAAGTGCAGGGTTCATCCCAAGGCGACCCATGCCTGTTTCAACTTTAAGGTGGGCATGCAGCGTGCCCCCGTGGATATTGACATAATCAAGGTAGTTTCTCGCCAGGTCAGGGTCAAAGAGCGCCACCGTGATGTTGTGCTCAATTGCTTCGGGAACCTTGGCTGCGGGGGTGAAACCCAGCACCAAAATTCTGCAGGAGATGCCAGCGCGGCGCAGGGCAAGCGCCTCTTCGATACGCGCTACGCCAATCCAGGTAGCGCCGCCAGCAATAGCAGCCTGCGCGGCAGGACGAGCGCCATGACCATAGCCATTAGCCTTGATCACAGCCATCACCTCTACTCCGGTCTTTTCCCGAATCAGGGCGGCATTGTTCTTGATGGCCTTGAGGTCGATTTCAAGCCAGGTTGAGTAAGTGTTCATATCCACGAGAAAAAAGTATATCACTTACGAGGATAATTGTTGAGGTGGGTGCGAGTTTGTGGGGAACGGTCCCTACCCTGGTAGCGAAGCGGATAGGGTGCGCCGTTCTGCCTTTATATGTCGCGGAAGGGGTCAAGCCCCTTCCCTACGAAAAATCATGTAACTAGTCACATCCATGCAAAAGGACTTTCAGGCCAAACATCTTGACACTGCACCGGTTTGTCTTAGAATTATTTGCATGGAAATCAACTATCACAACATCAATTCCATCTGTGCTTCTGCGAGCGGACTTTCTTGCATTGGTCGGATTGCGCCTGTTTCTTGATTTCTTTCTCATCAGATCAACAAACCACGGGCAATCCAAACCCGTGGTTTTTTGTTAACCACAGCCGGAAGGTAGTATCGATGGCGATGTTCAAAGCCATGAACATGGATGAAGTCGCGCTGACCGCTGATACGCAAAACCCGACCGGGGCGATGCGCCTTTATACCAACCTTGGCTACCGGGCTTACCGGACCCTGTTCGAGCTCAGAAAACCGCTGAACATATGACTTTGACGAATCCGTACGGGAGGGGCTTGCTCCTCCCGCGTTCGTTGCCTTTGGAGGGCGAAATGGTGGTTTTTCACCACTTCACCGCATGTTTGTTTCGAGGCTGTGCCGGAGTGAGCTCGCGGAAGGTGTTTGATGTTCAGCGGTTATAGGGCGGTCTCATTCCGGCCTACGAAGGGATAAATTGATAACCCACTCCCTTTAATTCCCCCTCCATTCACCACGTTCCTCGGCTGGAGGGGGTTAGTGGCCTTGTAGGGCGTAATTGAGGGCAGCATAGACGAGGTGATGGGCAAATGCATCGTGCCCTCAATCCGCCGCTGATGACCCCCGATCGTGCCGGTCTCCTGACCGAGCACGGCATCTGACCGCCAGGTCTCCATTTAATCCGATTAAAAACGGTTTTGTAGGGCGAGATTGAGGGCTCCATGAACATTGTGATGAGCAGACGTATCCGTGCCCTCTATCCGCCGCCAAGGGCAACTTTAGGGGCAAGACTCTTTTATTGCAAATGATCAATGCTGTGATGGCGAATTGGAAGCACACGAAGCAGTTTGCCGGTAGGGTGGGTTGACGTCACAGGCTCTTGCCCTGTCTTGACATCGAAAGTGAACGGATCATCAACGGGAAGACTGAAAACTCCATGCCGCCTACTTTATCCGCAGTTTGCGGGCAATGCTGCCAGATCTTGGAATATCAACACAGCCACTGAGATAGAAAACAAGTTGCACTGGGTCCTGGATATTGCCTTCAACGAAGACAGAGCTCGCATGAGAAAGATAATGCCGCCGCAGCTTCAGCATCATTCGCAAGCTGAGTTTGAACCTGCTCAGGCAAGATAAAACCGGCAGGTGGGTCAAAAGAGCAAAAGACTGCGCTGTGGTTGGGACGATAATACCTGGTAACCTCTTGAGGCGGAGCTCGGGAGTGCCTGAAGGAGGGATAACCCTGCAACCAAGGGATGATTGTGTCTGCAGAGACCTATTTGGCGTTGAATTCATCAAAATGCGGCAGGTCCGGGATTGAAGACCGCAAACATAGCGACTCGCCTAACATGGTAAACCTTTGATTTGTGAGGCACTTAATTAGATGCAATTGCCCTGACCTGTCATCCCTGACCCTTGCAATCGCGCATTCTGGTGTTATAATTTTTCGATAGTTGCGATGACGCAGGACGAGTACGCCGTTATCCACCGCCAGTGAAGCAGGGAGAGTGTGAACCTGCCCGGTTGGAACCGCCGAAAACCCCCTGCCAGCTTGAGTCTGAACAGCAAATGCCTACTAAGACGAACGGAAGCCCCGTTACCGGCATTTTGAGATGCTTCGCAAGGAGCAATCTGGGTGGAACCGCGTGAGAGACCTCTCGCCCCAGAGCGAGGGTCTTTTTGTTTTAAGTCCGGCTGTACCAAAAGACCCCGGAAAAATCTCATAAAACAACCGGCAAGGAGGAAGAAATGTCACATCAAAATGAGGATTACGAAAAGTCAGAACTTTATCGGATCCGCCACTCCACTTCCCATGTCATGGCAGAAGCGGTGCTGGAGTTGTTCCCCGAAGCGAAGTTCGCAATCGGACCAGCTATTGAAGACGGCTTTTATTACGATTTCGATCTCCCCCGAAGCCTCACTCCGGAGGATCTGGAAGTCATCGAAAACCGCATGAAGGAGCTGATCAAGGCGAAGGAAACCTTCGTTTACCGGGAGGTCAGCGCTGACGAAGCCCGCCAGATCTTTAAAGACCAGCCCTACAAGCTGGAACTGATCGATGGTTTGGAACACGGCAACCTGGATGACGACGGCAATCCCACCCAGGAAAAACAGATCATCTCAACTTACCAATCCGGTAAGTTCATCGACCTGTGCCGCGGGCCGCACGTGGAGTCAACCGCGCAAATCAATCCTAATGCGATCAAATTGCTGAATGTCGCGGGCGCTTATTGGCGCGGCGACGAAAAACGCCCCATGCTCCAGCGCATTTATGGCACCGCCTGGGAAAGCAAAGATCAGCTCAAGGAGTACCTCTGGAAACTCGAGGAAGCCAAAAAACGCGACCACCGCAAGCTCGGCAGGGAACTTGACCTATATAGCTCCAATGACGAGGTTGGTCAGGGTTTGATCCTCTGGCACCCCAATGGGGGCATGATCCGCCACCAGATCGAGCGCTACTGGGACGACCAGCATATCGCCAACGGTTACGACCTGGTCTACACGCCCCATATTGGCAAAGCCAGCTTGTGGGAGACGAGCGGTCACTTGGGGTTCTATAAAGAGAACATGTATTCCCCGATCCAAATCGAGGACCAGGAGTATTACATCAAGCCGATGAACTGCCCCTTCCACCTGCACATCTATAAGAGTCAGCTGCGTTCTTATCGCGATTTGCCGCTGCGATTTGCCGAAAAGGGCACGGTCTATCGCTATGAGCGCTCGGGTGTGCTGCACGGTCTGATGCGCGTCCGCGGCTTCACCCAGGATGATGCCCACCACTTCTGCCGGCCGGACCAAATGCCCGAGGAAATTGACTTTACACTCAATTTCAGCATGAACATGCTGCGCGCTTTTGGTTTCAAGGATTTCCAGGCATATCTGAGCACCAAGCCAGAAAAGAGCGTGGGCGATGACAAGATGTGGCACGATGCCGAAGTTGCCCTGGAAGAAACACTGAAGCGCGTGGGCGTCCCCTACGAGGTGGATGCCGGCGGTGGCGCCTTCTACGGACCCAAGATCGATCTCAAGGTCAAGGATGCCCTCGGGCGGGAATGGCAGCTTTCGACCATTCAGTTTGACTTCAATGAGCCTGAGCGCTTCGACCTCAGCTACATCGGCGAAGATGGCAAGGAACACCGCCCCTACATGGTGCACCGCGCCTTGCTTGGCTCGATGGAACGCTTCTTCGGCGTGCTGATTGAGCATTATGCCGGCGCGTTCCCGGTTTGGCTTTCGCCGAAACAGGTGACCCTGATCCCGATTGCCGACCGACACAACGACTATGCGCATGAGGTGGCCGCCCGCTTGAAGAAAGCCGGCTTACGCCTGACTGTGGATGATGGTTCAGATCGTATGAACGCCAAGATTCGCAATGCCCAGAAGCAGAAAGTGCCTTATATGCTCGTCATCGGTGACCGTGAGATGGAAGAAGGCCAGGTTGCTCTGCGCAGGCGCAGCGGTGAAAGCCTGCCAGCCATGAGCGTGGATGCGTTTATCGAGCTTGCCTTGCGCGAGATTGACGAGAAGGTTTAATGGATCGAAATTGACCTGAATTAGAGGGGGGTTGTAGGGTCTTAGGAAACGCAAAAGCGGCTGGAAATCAGCCGCTTTTGTGTGGGTGGTATAGGACTCGAACCTACGACCTTTGCGATGTCAACGCAACGCTCTAACCAACTGAGCTAACCGCCCATAGAGACAAGCATTATACCTGAGCCAGGTAGATTTCGCAAGCCAAATTTAAGTTTTCCT
>JAXGPH010000016.1:0-36923 GCA_040767065.1 Anaerolineaceae bacterium
ATGCGATCCTGCGGGCTTTGCGCAGCCGTAAGCATCTCGTCTATACTGCTTTGTGTTTGCGGACTGAGAATGGGGGTAAGGCTGTAGAATCACTTTGTGCCACGGATGTTTTCATGCGGGATTATTCAGACGAGGAGCTGGCGGCGTATATCGCCAGCGGGGACTATAAGGACAAAGCCGGGGGGTATGCCATCCAGCACAGGCAATTCCACCCATGCACTGGTGTGCAGGGCTGCTATGCCAATGTGATGGGGCTCCCGCTTTGCCATCTTGCCATGCTGCTCGAGTCGGCTGGCTGCAAGCTGGAGGCAGATGTACCCCAAGCCTGTCAGCGGTATAATGACATCACGTGTGAAGTCTATCCGCAAATTTATCGTCAAGAAAACCCAGGGTAAGATGATCAAATCCTTCAACAAGATGCTTTTTGTGTTCGTGATTGCAGCTATTTTGCTCTCAGCCTGCAATGGCGGCAACACAACACCTGCTCCCACCCTGACCCCAACCACAGGGCTGCCCCAACCGGTGATCAACATCGAGTCTGTGCCGGATGTTGAGCAGGCGGCAAAAGCCTATCTGGACCTCTGGAAGGCTGAAGATTATGCTGCGATGTATGACAGGCTCAGCCAGCTGACCAAGGACGCCATTTCGATGGAAGATTTTGAAAAGAGCCACCGGGATACAGCCATCAAGCTCACCATGCAGAGCATGGACTACACGCTGCTTTCAAAGATGGTCAACCCCACCAGTTCACAGGTCGGCTATGAGATCCGCTACAGCACCGCTCTGATGGATGTCATCTCGCGCGAAACCATCATGAATCTCACGCTGGAAGACGGCGCATGGCATGTGCAGTGGGAAACGGGAATGATGCTGCCGGAACTGGCGGGTGGGAACTACCTTGAATTGGTCATCGAAGTGCCTGCACGCGGTAATATTTATTCGTCCGATGCCTCGGATAACTATCCCCTGGTCTCTTTTGAAGACGCAGTAACCGTGATGGTCACGCCCGGCAAGATTGATCCCGACAATGAAGAGGAGATGGTCTCGCTCCTGGCGGAAATGTTCGACCGTTCAGAAGTCTCCATTTATGCAGAATATGAAAACACCGCTGATTACCAGTATTCTGTGATTGGCGACGTCACCCTGGATACTGCCAACCAGTATTTCGATCGACTTTCCCGTTATGATGCGATTTCTCTTTCAGACTTCCGTTCCCGCTTTTATCATGATGGCGGCATCGCTCCGCATGTAACCGGCTTTGTGTTGACCGTGCCAGCCGAAGAACTGGAAAAATACCAGCGTTTAGGCTACACCGGCGAGGAAAAGATTGGCGCATCCGGGCTTGAAGCCTGGGGTGAGGAGTATCTTGCCGGTAAGCACGGCGCGGATCTCTACGTAAAGGATCCCCAGGGTCAGGTTCTAACCAAGATCGCCAGCGTTCCTGCTCAACCAGCCCAATCCATTTACACCACCATAAACAGCGCTTACCAGTACCGCCTGCAGCAAAGCTTCAGCGATATGATCGGCGCGATCGTGGTGATGGAGCGCGACAGTGGCAAGGTTATTGCCATGGTTTCCAATCCGGGTTTTGATCCAAACGTCTTCATAGCGCCTAATTACACGGCCTATTCGATTGCAGAAATCACTCAGAACCCCTTTAACCCAATGTACAACCGGGCTTCGCAGGGCGTATACCCTCCCGGTTCGGTATTCAAGATCATCACGATGGCTGCGGCTCTTGAAACAGGTGTCTATCAACCGGACTCTTCCTATTATTGCGACAGCTACTGGCGCGAGTTGGATGGTTGGGTGGGCGAAGATTGGACGGTGAGCCGCGGGTTTGGACCCTCAGGGCAATTGACCCTTCAGGAAGGGCTGATGCGCTCCTGCAATCCATGGTTCTGGCATATCGCTTATTCTTTATGGAATGAAGGCTATCGTACTGCAATTCCTGATCTGGCGCTTGATTTTGGGTTGGGTAAATCGACTGGTATCGAGATCCCGGACTTCGCAGGTAACATCAATCCTGCCCCGACTGAGGTCAGCGAGTATGTGCAAATGGCGATTGGCCAGAGCACGATGCAGGTTAGCCCGCTGCAGGTCGCGGCTTTAGTTGCGGCAGTTGGCAATGGCGGCACGCTTTACCAACCCACGTTGATCGAGAAAATCGGTTTGACTGGACAGGACCCTGTCTACACCTTTGAGCCAAAGGTGTCCCACAAGCTGAACGTGCAGCCAACAACTTTGGAAGCTATCCAGCAAGCAATGGTCATGGTGGTTAGTAATCCGAGCGGCACGGCGCAATTCCAATTCAGGGATTATCCATACAATATCGCCGGAAAGACAGGCACCGCAGAAAACCCGCTTGGAAAATCACACGCATGGTTTGCAGGCTATACTTTCGAGAATGACCCCAATCACCCTGATATCGCCGTTGCTGTGATTCTGGAGAATGCCGGCGAAGGTTCTGAGATGGCGGCGCCACTATTCAGGCGGGCGGTTTCCCTCTACTTCTCCGACGGGCAAAATGCTGGCGGCACGATGCCTTGGGAAGAAAGCCCCTACGTACCGGCAGTACCAGACGAGGAATGAGCTTGGGCGTCTCGCTGCCGCTGCTTTCTGTTGGTTCCCAAAGTGAATATGCGGAAGGTCTTGTGATTCGTTCGCAGGCAGGTTACCTGACAGTGCGAACAGAAAAAGGCGATATCCAAACACGCTTGCGCGGACGTTTGCGCCAGGGAAGGGCCGAAGGCGACCTGGTGGCAGTGGGGGATAACGTGCGGATTGCCGTCCATACAGATGGCACGGGCAGCATCGAAGAAGTTCTCCCGCGAAAATCCGTGTTTTCGAGACAGCTCTCGGGCGTCAGTTACAACTACCAGCAGATAATCCTGGCTAACGCAGACCTTGCTCTGCTGGTGTTTGCCTGCACTCAACCTGATCCGAGACTGCGCATGCTCGACCGTTTCCTGGTGGTGACGGAGCGGGCGCATATCCCGGCAGTGATCGTGGTCAACAAGGTCGATCTAATGCCGATTGAGCAGGTAGACAAGCTTTTTGGCATGTATCGTTCGATCGGCTATGATGTTATTTATACTTCCGCGGTTACCGGGCAGGGTATTGAAGCGCTGCGCGAGTGTATACAGGGTAAACTGAGCACGCTTGCCGGACCTTCGGGTGTTGGCAAAAGCAGCCTGCTTAATTCAGTCATTCCAGACTTAAACCTGGAGGTTGGCGCGTTGAGTGAGGGCGTTGGACGAGGTAAAGGGCGGCACACCACCCAGGTGCGGCAGCTCTATCCTCTGCCGGGCGGCGGCTACATCGCAGATGTGCCTGGGCTGCGCACGCTGGCACTATGGGACATTCAGGATGAAGAGCTGGATGCCTATTTCAAGGAAATCGCGCCGCTTGTGGCTGAATGCCAATTCAACGACTGCAGCCACAGCCATGAACCGGGCTGCGCAGTGCGCAAAGCGGCTAAGGACGGGCAGATTGATCCGCGAAGATATGAATCTTATCTGCGGTTGCGTTTTGGCGACCCGCAGGATGATGATGTGATTTAGGAGATTGGTCTTGAATCGTTTAGTAACTGTGAGACGAAATGCTTTTCTGGCTCTCTTGAGCCTGGCATTTTTCATTTCTGCCTGCGGGACGAAGACAACACCGGTGGTTGTTTCAACTGCTACGCTCAGCCAGCCAGCTCAGCTGCCTCCAACCCCTACCCTAACCCCGGAACCACCTAAGATCCTGAATATCTGCATTGCGGAGGACCCTGGCAGCCTGTTCCGCTACGAAGGGCGCGATTCGCTGGCGAATCAAAGCGTTTTTTCAGCACTGTTTGAACCAAACATCTTGTTTGAAAATCTGCCAACTTATTCTGACAGCCAGGCAGTTAAAATGGCTGTGGATGTAAAACCCGGAATGAGCGTGCTGGATGGCAGCGGTGAAGTGAGCATATTAAAGGAAGGTTCCCTCGTCCATCCTGTTATTGAGGGGCGTCTTGGCGAGCCAGTTGCATGGAGTGTTTCTGCGCCGCAACAAATGATGCAGGTAAAAGTAAATTACAAGATCAGCCCTGGACTGTTGTGGTCTGATGGTGGCTCTGTGACTTCCGCAGACTTCCTTTTGGCTTATGAAGTGGCAAAAGCGCTGCACAATCCGCAGGATACCTGGCTGCTTGACCGTACTGCCAGGATTGAAGCATTGAATGGCGCCACCCTTACCTGGACAGGCATACCGGGATTCGTACCAGTGGATCTAAGTGAGCTTGTTTTTCTACCGCTGCCTGCAGCCCGATTTGCTGGCATGAGCCCTGCAGAGATTGGACTCTCCGCTGAAGCAAGTGAAACGCCAATTGGTTGGGGTGCCTACCGGATTGTGAACCGCACCCCTGGTCTTGTGATCGAGATGGAACGGAATCCGTATTACAACCCCAAAGTTGCTTATGACCAGGTGGTCATTCTGGTTGAACCCGACCTGCAGCAGGCGATCGGCAAATTGGAAAGTGGTGAGTGTGATGTGCTGGATCCCAGCTATCACCTGGAAGGGCAAAACAGGGATGTGCTGACGGGTCTGGCGCAGAGCGGCAGCCTGGTGGCGGAAGACTTCGATCTGGTGCAGCAATTGGTCTTTGGCATCCAGCCGGCAGCTTACGACAACGGCTATTCGCCCTGGGCTGCGACCAGGCAGGACTTCTTTGGAGATTTGCGTACACGGCAGGCGGTTGCTGCCTGCCTGACAGCCAACCCAATTGCCTCCGAGGTGTTGGGAGCCAGGTTGCCAGAGGGGTTTAGCTTGCCCGAATTTAGTTCGTGGGGGACTCTGGAGCAAGCGCAAGCTTTGTTGGACGAAATTGGTTGGCTGAGGGATGAAGCCCAACCGGAAGCCCCGCGAAAGGCAAACGGAGTGGAAAATGTGCTGGATGGAACGGCGTTCTCAGTCAGCCTGCTCAGCGGCACTTCGGCGATGGACAGTGAAGTCAGCCGGGCGGTGGTGCGGCGGTTGGCGGATTGCGGGATTGAGGTAACCCATCAGGCTTTGTCACCAGCGGAGCTCTACGCACCGGGACCGGAGGGACCATTATTTGGGCGTAATTTTGAGCTGGCACTGGTCAGCTGGCAGAAAACCCCCGCAAATCCTTGTGAGCTCTATCGTTCAGAATCAGTGCCCAATAGCGGGAATTATTGGATAGGAACAAATCTGGCAGGTTTGATTGATACCGGCTTTGACGCGCAATGCGTAGCAGTTGGGAATGCAGAATTAGTTCAGAGCCTTGGAGATAAGGTGGATCCGATCGCAAAATATCTTCCGGCTGTGGCGCTGATGCCTCAGATCTCCGTGTGGGCTGCGTCGGACCGTGTGGATCTCGCCGGGAGCAGCACCTTCGCGGACATTGAGCTTTGGCGTCCGTTTGTCCCATAGGGAAAAAGGGCTTGGAAGTGTGAACCAGCATGCGTCGCCTCTACCCAGAACACCAAATTCCCCAAGACATGTAGGGAGCCATACGGGTAACCCCCTTGAATAAATTCCAAACCAAAACCTCGTATGGAAATGGCCTACCTTTTCCATAACCTCTTGGTTTGACGCATCCCGCAAGGGAGGGGGCTTCGCACGGCGTCACCCCTACATCATATGAGCTATGTAGGGAGAACCCCCCGTGGTTATCCGTGCTCTTGATTGGTCAGGCACGGGGCTTGCCCATACACGAAACGATCTCAATCAAGAAAATCAATGCGGATGAACGCGAGCCCCATCCCTACCAGGTTTATTCCGTACGGCGGGGGTTTACTCCCGCCGCCAATTGGATATTAAATTGAATCGATACCGTTGGCAGGCACAGCCCCTCAACAGGGCGGTTCCCAAGGGCCTGCCACTACCAAAAAAGCTTGCCAAAAAGCTTGTGTTAAAAAGTGCGTCAATTTTGTGTGTCAAGGTTATCTGTCAAGGTTTATCTGTCCCTGTGATCTCTGTCCCTGTGATCTCTCCGATTTATGAAAATCTATGTTATAATACTTAGGCATTCAACTGCAGTAATGGATATCTGCAGGTATTGGTTTTTGCGTAATTGAAAGGCTGTTGATATAGAAATAAAGCCCATGGGCATAAGAAAGTATGTTAATGACTATAAAACCATTCTGAGTGTCAATGAAAATGGCAAACAGATTCGGACTTATGAATACCAGGGAGATTATTTCAAACTGCCTTTTAGTAATGCCCAAATGCAGAAATTCAAGATCATTTTCTTGCTCGTGTTGTTTGGGGTCCTTGTTGCGCATATTGCTGGCGGTTTCATGAACAATGCCGGTATGCGCCAGTTCTATGTAGCCATCCCCTTCGTTTTGACTTTTCTGCCAATCTTTAACCTGCTTCGTTCCGGCATCCGGCTGCCGGTGGAGGAGCGCAAATATCGACGGGAAGAAATAGGCGTGACGTATGAGCGCTTTAGCAATCACAGCCTAATTCTATTGATCATGCTGGGGGTTTGCCTGGCAGGAGAAGTAGTCTTTTTGCTTTTCTTCTCTAACGGAAGCCCTGCGATGAGCGAGTATTATTTTTTGGTGGTGGAACTTGCTGCGTTGGCTTTGGGTCTGCTAATCTTTTTCAACATAAAAAAAATTGTCATTACCAGAACCCCTGAAGATGAAAAAACAACCGTGACAACGATGGGAGCTTAAGGTCCCCTTCATTGACACGCTATTGTTTTTAAAATATAATGACCAAAACTAGTTAAGGAGAAATAGGAGAAAAAATGAGTAAATTTGCACGAAATATATCCATTTTGATCGTTGCGATCATGCTCGGTGTGGCTCTTGCTTCCTGCGGAACCCCAACCGAAGTCGCAACCACTGAGCCCCCTGTGGAACCAACTACCCCCGTAGTTGAAGAGCCCACAGCCGAGCCAGAACCCACCGAACCAGAAGAAACCGAGGTGGTTTTTGAGGAACAGCCCTTTGGCGAGAACCTCCCCACCGAACCGACCATTGACACCCCGTTAGTGGTTGCCTATCAGGACTTCTCACAGAAGTTCAGCCCCTTCTTTGCAGACACAGGTTACGACATGGATGTTGCTAACATGACCCAGATTAGCATCATGACCACCGACCGTGTTGGTGGGATTGTCTACAATGCGATCGAGGGTGAGACCCACAACTACAACGGCGTGGATTACCTCTACAAGGGTCCGGCTGACATCAAAGTCGAATACGACGAAGCCAGCGACACCACCAAGTACACCGCCCGCCTGCGCGTGGGTATGAAGTTCTCCGATGGTGAGCCTGTGACCGCCGATGATGTGATCTTCACCTACTACACCTTCCTGGATCCTTCGTATGTTGGCTCCACCACCCTCGGTTCTTACCCGATCGTTGGCTTGAAGGACTATCAGACTCAGACTACCTCTGAAGTTTATGACAAGTATTTCCAGATGTTTGAGGACATTTACGCTGCCGGCAAAGACCACGTCCATACCGACACCGACCCCTGGACTCAGGAAATGCAAGACGATGTCTGGGCACGCCTCGAAGCTGGTGTGAAAGCCGAAATTCAGGGCATCTACGACTATGTTGTTGCCAACTATGGCAATAATGATTTCACCGCGCAATACTTTAATGGTGCTGTTTGGGATGAAATGTCCGAAGGCGAGAAAGTGGCCTATGCCATGCGCATGTGGGGCTTCGGAAGCCTCGTCTGCAGCACTGAAGTTGCTGAAGGCGAAGAACCCATCGCTGTTGCAGACTGCGCAGATCCAATCGTCTTCAAGACTGCTGGCACCGGAACTGTCTATGATTTGGTTGAGACCTTCCCAACCCTCGATGACTACTATACCGAAGTGATGGCTGCTTATGGAAATGACATTAAAGCCGCCTTCCCCTACGAATCTGCCAATGGTGTGGATGTCTTCGCGAATGCCCAGAGCGCCTTCATTGGCGAGTGGGGTCCTAAAGACGAATCCATGGGAACCGAAGGAGTTCCGAATATCGCTGGTATCAAGAAGATTGATGACTACACCGTGGAAGTAACCACCAATGGTTACGAAGCCCCGGCTGTCTACTCGATCCTTGGCATCAACATTACCCCCCTGCACTACTATGGTGATCCTGCCAAATACGATTACGAGAACAATATGTTCGGTTTTGACTTTGGCGATCTCTCCAAGCAGGAAAGCCTGACCTCCACCCCAATGGGTGCTGGCGCTTACAAATTCATCAAGTACGACAACCGCGTTGTCTACTTTGAAGCCAACCCCTATTACTATCGTGGCTGCCCCAAGATCCGCGAAGTCCAGTTCCGTGAAACTGCTACCAATGAAGTTGTGACCGCTATTGTGACTGGCGTTGCCGATGCTGGTGAAATGTCCTACAACAAGACCCGCTACGAAGAAGTTATGGAAGCCAATGGCAACGGCGAAATGACTGGCCCCGTGATCACCTCCAGCTTGGTTGACAACCTGGGTTATGGCTACATCGGTATCAATGCGGCTACCGTCAATGTTGGCGGTGAGCCAGGCTCTGAGGCTTCCAAGAACCTGCGCCGCGGTCTCGCGACCATCCTGGCTGTTTATCGCGATGTGGCTATCGATAGCTACTATGGCGAAGCTGCTGCTGTCATCAATTACCCAATTTCGAATACCTCCTGGGCTGCACCTCAGCCGACCGATGAAGGCTACAAAGTGGCATTCTCGACCGATGTCAATGGCGAGCCCATCTATACCCCTGAAATGACCTATGACGAGAAATACGCTGCCGCCGAACAAGCTGCTTTAGCTTTCTTCGAGGCTGCGGGTTACACTGTCGAAGATGGTAAAGTGACTGCTGCACCTGCAGGCGCCAAGCTCTCTTACGAGCTGATCATTCCTGGTGAAGGTACTGGCGACCATCCTGCGTTCGCTATCGTCACCGGTGCCCGCGATTCGCTTTCCAATATCGGTATGGAACTCGTGATCAACGATCCTGCTGATTCCAACATCCTCTGGGATGCCCTTGACTCCGGCGAGCAGGAACTCTGGACTGCAGCCTGGGGCACCACTATCGACCCCGATATGTACCAGGTCTATCACAGCAACAACATCCCAGGTAAGGAAGGCTCCAGCGAGTCCAACCACTATCACATTCAGGATCCTGAGCTCGATCAGTTGATCATGGATGCCCGCAAGAGCGATGATCAGAACTACCGCAAGGCTCTCTACAAAGAAGCCCTTGAGAAGATCATTGAATGGGCTGTCGAAATCCCGACTTACCAGCGCAAGAACGTCATCATCTTCAGCACTGAGCGCATCAATATCGACACCTTGACCCCCGATATCACCACTTTCTGGGGCTGGATGAATGACATTGAGCTGGTCGAGATGAACTAGCAACAAGGATAATAACCAATAATGGTACTAGTGAGCCCACCTATTTGGGTGGGCTCACTTTGTAAACTCACCTGATTTTGAAGCCAGACTATGCAGTAGAGTGAGGAAAAGGAATGCGAAATTTTATTCTAAGGAGACTTTTTCTGGGCATATTCATCGTTGTGTTCGGTGCATTGCTCGTTTATACGGTCATACGAAGTCTGCCGTCTTCTTATGTAGAAACAATTGCCCGGCAAAGAGCTTCAAACCCGTTGAGCACTAAAAGCTACCAGGAATGGCTAGATCAGCTTAATGAAGTCTATGGTTTAAACGAAGGGATTATTCCCGGTTTTATTGAATGGGGTGGTAATGCCATCCGCGGTGATTTTGGCGAGTCCTGGCACTACGGAGTGCCCGTAACGGAAAAGTTCTCGGAAGTCATTGGGGTCTCTCTTGTTGTGAATGTCATTACATTCTTTGTGCAGATTTTGATAGCCATTCCATTGGGCATTCTGGCGGCCAGAAAGCAATACTCGCCGACAGATTATGCCATCACAATTTTTGCTTTGATGGGAATTTCTTTACCCACTTTTTTCCTTGCCACAATCCTAAAATATGTATTTTCGATCCAGCTAGGTTGGTTCCCACTTTATGGTCTGACTGGTCGGTTCTACACAACAATGACCCCATTTGAGCAGTTGATTGATCAGGCTTATCACATGGTTTTGCCAATTGTGACGCTGACGATGCTCTCTGTGGGTGGTCTGATGCGTTATACCCGAACAAATATGCTCGAAGTTCTTAACTCGGATTACATTCGCACGGCGCGTGCCAAAGGTTTACCAGAGAAGGTGGTGATCAACAAACACGCTTTCCGCAACACCCTGATCCCGCTGGTAACAACACTAAGTGGTATCTTGCCGGGCATGTTCACAGGTTCACAGATTACTGAAACTATGTATCAGATTCCAGGTATTGGTTATATTGCTTATCAGGCAATGATCCGGGGTGACATTCCCTTTGCAATGTTCTACCTGACTTTTATCCTACTACTGACCCAGGTCAGCTTATTGGTTGCCGATATTATGTACGCGGTCGTAGATCCGCGCATCAGAGTGAATTAGGAGACTTGGATCATGAGTGACCTTGATAAAACAACCGAGACACCAGAACCAAATCAACCAGTTCGCGAACCCCAACTTGCTTTGGATGACCAACGCCGCATCAAGGTGCTTTCGCCTGGCATGTTGGTGGCAAAACGCTTCTTTCGCAACAAATTAGCGCTGGTTGGCTTGGTGATCCTGGTAACCATGTTTATTTTCTCGTTCCTGGGTCCCATACTATCGCCTTACACAGAGACCCAAGTATTCTATACCGAGAGTGAAATCGCTAAAGATTATGCCGGCGCAATTATCAATACGGAATTGCGTTATACCGTAGCTGACGGGCAGGAATTCGGTGCTTTGGCACGAGCGAATTTCCTTTTAGCGCTTGGCGAGCAACAGCCAACATTTACTGCCAATAATATAGAATACTCCTATGTTGAAGAGACAGAGGGAACTTACCGCATCTTGCAGCTCGAGAGAGTAGCCGAAGACTTGCTGGGTCAATTGATCCCTGTTACAGGGGAAACTATTCCGGAAGGTCTCGAAGAAGCTTATTTTGCTGCCAAAGCTGCCAAAAAGTCTACGTTTGAGTTGGATGGTGTGACCTACCACATCACCGTGGAAGGCAAGAAATCATTTGTTTCGACTGAGCAGAATATTGCATTGGCGTCATTGTTAGTCTTTGATCCATATAACCCGGAAGATAGCTCAGTTGTAGATTCTTTCGTGTTCAGATATGCGGGTATTGCTGCCATACGGGATGGGGAAACAGAGTTTGAAGCAAACGGCAAGTCTTATATTATTGAATATGGCGAAGGTTTTACCACTATCAAGACCGCCGACGGTGTTGATTTTGCTGAAGTATCCAATATTATCGTCAACCCTCTGGATCAGCGGGAGTTCCTGCCCGTTGAGTTTAAGTCCCTGGTGCGAGAGGTAATTACTGAACGAGGAAGTACTTTTGAATTTGAAGGGATTGAATATGAGGTTGTGCGAGTAAACACCAATTACTATATCAAACGGGAAACCACTTCCACGGTGATAAAGATGTTCGAATTCCCATCAAGAGAGCACCTCTTGGGCACTGACAACAACGGTATGGATCAAATGACCCGTCTGATGTACGGAGGTCGTGTTTCTCTGATGGTCGGTTTTGTGGTAGTCATATTGGAGACCGTCCTTGGTGTTATTGTTGGTGGTATTTCTGGATATTTCAGTGGCGCAGTGGATACTGCCTTGATGCGTCTTGTGGATCTTTTTAACAGTATTCCATACTTCCCGATGATTATCATATTCGGCTCAGTGATGGATACATTGGAAGTATCGTCAATGACGCGTCTGTTTATCCTGATGGCTATCCTGGGTCTGATGGGCTGGACAGGCCCCGCCCGCCTTGTTCGCGGTCAGATTTTATCGCTGCGCGAGCAAGACTTTATGGTTGCGACGGAAGCAACTGGCATCCGCACCAGCCGGAAGATCTTCCGCCACCTGGTGCCAAACGTGATGCCGCTGCTGATCGTAATTGCGACAGGCAACCTGGGTGGTGTGATCATCTTTGAAGCGACCCTGGGCTTCCTGGGCTTAGGCATCAAGTATCCCCTTGCATCCTGGGGAAGCATTATTAACATTGCTTCAGACCCGTATGTAATGACTACTTACTGGTTTATCTGGTTACCAGCAGGTATGCTGATCTTGCTGACCGTGTTGGGTTTCAACTTTGTTGGTGACGGCTTACGCGATGCTTACGATCCGAAGATGAGACGATAGGAACAGCTATGACGGAAGAAAAAGATTTAACACAAATTGACACTGTCGAAACCGAAGAGGTTGTCGTTAGGGAGAGCATTCATCTGACTGCGCGCGAGGCTGCGCGAATTTCCAGTGAGAACCGCAGGATCACAAACGCGATTGAGAAAAGACGTAACCGGAAAAATGTTCCGCCGAGCGAATATACCGCTGTGATGCACGACCCAAACAATGTGGTTGAATTTGATAACGTGCATACTTACTTCTTCACCGATGTTGGCACTGTGAAAGCAGTCGACGGCGTTACCTTTGACATTCCGAAGGGAAAAACTGTTGGTGTGGTGGGTGAATCTGGCTGCGGCAAATCTGTTACAGCGCTATCACTGATGCAGCTGGTGCAGCGACCTCAGGGTCAGACCGTGGAAGGTGAAATCCGCTTTAATGGCGCCGACATGGTTTATGACGTCGTGAAAACCCCGACTGATCAGATGGAAAAGATCCGCGGGGCTCAGATTTCGATGATTTTTCAGGAGCCGATGACCAGCTTGAACCCGGTGTTCAGAGCCGGGCATCAGATTGATGAAGTCATTGAGCTGCACAATCCTGAAATGACCAAAGAAGAAGTCAAAGCGCTTTCATTAAAATTGATTGATATGGTCGGTATTGCCAATCAGGAAGGCGTCTACATGATGTACCCCCACGAACTCTCGGGTGGTATGCGCCAGCGCATCATGATCGCAATGGCGCTGGCTTGCAATCCGAAGCTGATCATTGCCGATGAGCCAACAACTGCGCTGGATGTCACCATCCAGGCTCAGATCCTTGACTTACTTCGCACGCTGAAGGACAAGATTAATTCGAGCATTATGCTTATCACCCACGACCTTGGTGTAGTAGCAGAAATGGCGGATTATGTAGTGGTTATGTATGCTGGAAGAATCATAGAGAAGGGCACGGCGGAAGAGGTCTTCCATCACCCCAGTCATCCCTACACGGTTGGTTTGATGGCATCCAAGCCAGTGATCAACAAGAAAGTCGATCGCCTGTATAACATCCCCGGCAATGTTCCCAACCCGATCAATATGCCGAACTACTGTTATTTCAGAGATCGCTGTGCCAGGCGCATGCCGATTTGTGACGGTGCATACCCTCCTGAGTTCTATCTGACAGAATCCCACATGGCAGCTTGCTATCTATATGCAGACACAGAGGAAAAGGCCTGATATGGAAGAAAACAAAACAAGTAACAACTCCAATGGCAACGGTCGCTATATTGTCGAGGTAAAGAACCTTAAGCAGTATTTCCCGATCAAGGCTGGGTTGATGCAGCACGTGGTTGGGTATGTAAAGGCTGTAGACGATATCAGCTTTAAGATTGAACGCGGCAAGACTATGGGCTTGGTGGGCGAATCGGGCTGCGGCAAGACGACCGTAGGCAAAACACTGCTGCGTTTGCTGAAGCCGACCGGAGGGCATGTTTTTTTTGACGGCACAGATATCATGACACTGGATCGCAAGGAAATCCGCGCTTTGCGTCCCAAAATGCAAATGATCTTCCAGGACCCCTATTCCAGCCTGAGCCCGCGTATGCCTGTCAGCGAAATTATTGGAGAAGCAGTACGAGAGCACAACATTGTTCCAGAGGCTGAGTTCGATGATTATATTGATAACGTTATGCGTGCTTGCGGCTTACAGCCTTATCAAAAAGATCGCTATCCGCATGAATTCTCCGGCGGGCAGCGTCAGCGTATTTGTGTGGCAAGATCGCTGGCATTAAAGCCTGATTTTGTCGTTTGTGACGAGCCCGTCTCAGCGTTGGATGTCTCCATCCAGGCGCAAATCATCAACTTATTGGAAGATTTGCAGCATCAGCGTGAAATGGCATATTTGTTCATTTCTCACGATCTCTCTGTCGTGCAGCATATCTCTGACTATGTTGGTGTTATGTACCTGGGCGACTTGGTGGAGTATGGCGAGAAAACTTCAATTTTTGAGAATCCACTGCACCCCTATACCCAAGCCTTATTGAGCGCCGTACCAGTGCCAGACCCGGACTATAAGATGAAGCGGATCATTTTGGAGGGAAGCATCCCCTCACCAGCCAATCCGCCTTCAGGTTGTAAGTTCCACACGCGCTGTCGGTATGCGATGGATATTTGTAAAACCACCGTTCCTGAGACCCGTGAGATTGAACCCGGGCATGTAGTGGTCTGCCATCTTTACAATGGACAAGGAACTTTAGTTGAAAAAAATTCAGAAAAAGCAATATGATGACGACGATGGACGCACCATTGTCAGCATGGATGTTGAAGGTATGCCCTGGTACGACCGCCGGCACGCATTCGTCCCGAAGCCAGAGAGTGAGTCCAGCCAACCTTCGCCGTATGGCACTGGGTTGACTAACCGGGAGTTGAGGTTGTATACATGGGGCGCCCTGAAGGCAGGATTGCTGGTTGCGTCAGTGTTTGCGGTGACGTGGATCTTGCTTGTATTATTTTTGACACAGATTGTCTTCAGGTAAAAGAACCCTGGTGAATTACTGCCCGTTATCGGGCAGTATTCTTTTGAATAAGAAATAGGAGCTTCACCTCCTGCCAATGTTCTCTATTAAAAAGGGAGGTCATGGCAGTAACCTGTCCCTAACCCGGCGATTAGATTGCTGAACAGACAGGGCGGGTCTTTTAGGTAAAATGCGGAAAATTCATCAGCACCATTGTTGGCAGGGTTTGAATTGTATGCTAAAATAATAGCCACGTTGGGGCATGGTGCAATGGCAGCACATCGGACTTTGAATCCGCTGATCTTGGTTCGACTCCAAGTGCCCCGGCCTGAATTATTGTGGACATGCAATCTGACGATTTAAATTTAGATGATAGCGAGGCTGACAGTCCGCTTTGGGCTGTTGTCTGTTTTTTTGATTCCCGGAGTATCCAATGATAATAGCTTCAGTAATTCTTGCCGCTGGTTTAGGCAAGCGCATGCATTCCAGCCTGCCCAAGGCTCTCCATCCGCTGCTTGGTAAACCAATCGTTTTTCATGCCCTGGATGCGGTTTTGCCCCAGGTGGATCTCCCACCCGTGCTGGTGACGGGCTACGGCAGCGAACTGGTACGTGAGGAGGTTGCGCGTGCATACGGCGAAAGGGTCAGTTTTGCTTTGCAAGAGGAACAACTTGGCACCGGGCATGCTGTGCGGTCTGCGGAGGATCAACTGCGCAGTAAGGCTGATATCCTGCTGGTCACGTTTGGGGATATGCCGATGCTGCGTTCTGAAACGATCGAACGTCTGATTCAAATTCATAATGAAACAGGCAGTACCATCACCATGACGAGCGTAATCGGTGACCTGCCGCGGGGATTTGGCCGTGTGGTGCGCTCAGCGGATGGCAAAGTGCGGGCGATCGTGGAAGAAGCTCTTGCTACGCCTGAGCAGCTCAAGATCCGCGAATATAACATCTCAGCTTACTGCTTTGACGCGGAGTGGATGTGGCAGAGCCTGGCAGAGCTAAAACCATCCCCCAAAGGCGAGTTTTATATCACTGACCTGGTTGAGCTGGCGATCTCGCAGGGTAAGAGCGTGGAGTCTATGGTGCTGGAGGATGCCGCCGAGGGCTTGGGTATCAACAACCGGGTGGACCTGGCGGATTGTGAGCGGGCAATGCGTGCGCGGGTGAACCGGCAGTGGATGTTGGCTGGCGTAAGCTTTCTTGATCCAGATACGACAACGGTCGAAATGGGCGTAACGATCGGACAGGACACAGTCTTGTATCCGAACACCTACCTGCGCGGCAAAACTTCGATCGGTGCAAATTGTGCGATTGGACCCGACACCACCCTGCTGCATACCAGCGTTGGTGATTACTCGGTGATCCAATACTCAGTGGCTGAAAAGGCGACCATTGGCAGCCATGTCACCATGGGTCCTTTCTGCCATCTACGAAGCGGCGCAATCCTGAAAGACTATGTCCACCTGGGCAATTTTGGTGAGGTGAAAGACTCAACCATTGGTGAACATACGAAAATGGGTCACTTCTCGTATATTGGTAATGCCACGATCGGGAGGGATGTGAACATCGGCGCTGGCACAATCACCTGTAATTATGACGGCAAAACCAAACATCCAACTGAAATCGGGGATGAAACATTTATTGGGAGCGACACCATGCTGATTGCCCCATTGAAAATTGGCAAACGAGCCAAAACCGGCGCGGGCGCGGTAGTTACGCACGATGTGCCTGATGACACGCTGGTGGTCGGTGTGCCTGCCAGACCCAAAGAAAGAAAGGATCATTGTGACTGAAGAAATTGGGCTTTGGATAGCTCTTGCGGTTGCGGTCTTTTTGTGCCTGTTGACTTCAGCCGCCAAATCCGCCTTCACGCATGCCAGGCTGCCTTATCTGATCGGCATGGCAAGCGCGCATAATGTGAAGGTGGACCAAACTATACAACTTTGCAGTAAAGTTGGGCTTCGGACGGCATTACGCTTGGGGTTGGTGATCTGCCATTTTGGCGTTGCAGCAATTGTTGTTCTGATCTGTGATCGCATTTTTATGCTTCAAAACTATTGGTTAATTGCAATGATCGTCTTTGGATCATTTTTGATCCTGAGCACACTCGAATTCCTGATTGAAAGGAAAATTCTGGATGAACCGGATCGGGCGGCAGTCACATGGACTGGCATGGCAGCCTTTATTTCCTTTCTCTTGTCCCCATTGACGCACTTGATGACTTCAGTACTCGGTGAGCATGCTGAGAAAGTGACCATGACTGTAACGGACGAAACCCTCAGGGACTGGGTGGAGAATGAGCAGCCTGAAAGCACTCTCGAAAAGGGTGAGCGTGAGATGATCTACTCCATTTTCCGCTTTGGTGAGACCATGGCGAAAGAGGTCATGGTTCCGCGCATGGATGTTCTGGCGCTTGAGGTGAACACCACCATCAGCGACGCACGCCACGAGTTCATCAAGGCGGGGCACTCCCGTGTGCCAGTCTATGAAGACACCATCGATAATGTTATTGGCTTACTTTATGCCAAGGATCTGCTGGCGGTGGTGGATGGGAACGACACAATCGCCGCTCAGCGCCAGCTGTTGAGGCCGGCGTACTTCGTGCCTGAAGCCAAAAAAGTGGACGAACTCTTAGCCGAGATGCAGTCCCGAGGCGTGCACATGGTGTTGGTAGTCGATGAGTATGGTGGCGTGGCTGGCGTGGTAACGCTGGAAGACATCGTTGAGGAAATAGTCGGTGAAATCCGGGATGAGTATGACCAGGGAGAAGAAAAACTCTTTGAGAAGATTGATGAAAACACCTATCTTTTCCTGGGACGGACAACAATTGACGAGTTTAATCTGATTACGGATGGATCACTCTCGGATGAGTATGCGGATACCCTGGGCGGTTTTATTTATGGTCAGCTCGGCAGAGTGCCCCAGCCGGGTGAGATGGTTACAGACGACAATTTTGAATTTACAGTGGAGCAGGTTGTGGCAAGGCGCATTATCAAGGTGAAGGTGCGTAAGCTCAACAAGGAAGCTCACCTGGAGGAAAATGAAGATGGAAACGCTGACAAGTGAGTATCGCGAGATCCTGATTGCCACAGCCCGACATTATCTGAAGAACAGTTATTCACCTTATTCCAACTATCCGGTTGGAGCGGCAGTTTTGGCTGAGGATGGATTGGTATACGGGGGGACAAATATCGAAAATTCAGCATATCCTTCCAGTCTGTGCGCGGAGAGAGTGGCAATCACCAAAGCGATTTCCGAAGGAAACCGGAAAATATTGGCTGTAGCTGTCGTAACCCGGAATGCCGCATCTCCGTGCGGAGCCTGCCGGCAGGTGATGCGGGAATTTGCCAGTCTGGATATACCTGTCATTCTGACAACAATCGACGACGGCTCTGAAGAGGAGTTTACACTTGGGGATCTCCTGCCGCGCTCTTTTGGTCCCGCTGATTTAGACCGGAAATAAATTGGTCTACCATGACAACCCCGGATTCTCGCAGCTATCGTGCTCAGGGGGTAGTGCTGCGGCATGTGGAATACGGTGAAGCGGACCGCATCCTGACTTTGTATACATTAGAATACGGCAAGGTTCAGGCGATTGCCAAGGGGATACGCAAGCTGCAAAGCCGAAAGGCGGGGCATCTTGAGCCGTTTTCACGCGTGGAGTTGATGCTTGCCAAGGGGCACAACCTGGACGTGATCTCGCAGGCGCAGGCGCAAAATACTTACGAAAACCTGCGTTCTGACTTGAAATTGATCGCTTATGCGGCTTATGTTGTTGAACTACTCGATCGTTTCACGTATGAGGAAGGAGAGAATCGCCTGCTCTTCAATCTGCTGGTAGACACATTAACACGCCTTGATGAAGGCGCTCCGGCACAGACCGCCGTACATTATTATGAAGTCCAATTGATGGATTTGCTTGGGTATAAACCGCAGCTGCAGGTTTGCGCGGTATGTGGGAGAAAAATAAAGCCTGAAGATCAATTTTTCTCAGCCAGACTGGGAGGCGTGCTCTGCCCCGGCTGCCTTTCGGCAGACCCGGGCGCCTGGGGGGTGAGCCTGGGGGCGTTGAAGTACTTGCGCCATTTGCAGCGCAGCTCCTGGAACACAGTGAAGAATCTTGTAATTCCCCAGGAAATCGAGCCTCAACTTGCCAGCCTGCTTGAGCGCTATCTGACTTACCTTCTTGAGCATGGGCTGCGAACGCCAGGGTTTATAAAGGCTGTTTCGTAATATCTGTTTCAATTTTTTGCATATGACTTGTTCTGGCTAAACCCCACGAGGGGGTTGCGTCATCGCAAGCTTGCTTTGCGCCTGTGCCCGCGAAGCAGGGGATTCGTCCAACCGCGGTTGCTGAATGATCAGACTCGTTTCGGAGGGAGCAAGCCCCCTCCGTACGAATGATTGCGTATTTTAATTTGGCAATTAATGGGTATCTTTAGCTTATCTCGCACATGCATAAGAGGCGGTGGGAGTAAACCCCCACCGTACGGATGGGCTCGCGTGCCCGTGCAGTTGAATATGGCAATTCATCGTCATCACGAGGGAGCAGAGCGACCGTGGTGATCTGACTTTCTTTCGCTATTCGTTGGCGACCTGCGGTCGGCTCGCTTGCTCGGCGAGGAATCTGGCACGATCATTTTGTCATCAAAAGCCCATGTACATAAGCACAGTGCAATGGAGGGGCGGGAGAAACCTCATGTATGGATGGGCCTGCGTGCGCGCGAAGCAGGGATCTGTCCAACCGCGGTTGCTGAATGATCAGATGTTTCGGGGAGCAAGCCCCCTCCGTACGAATGATTGCGTATTTTAATTTGGCAATTAATGGGTATCTTTAGCTTATCTCGCACATGCATAAGAGGCGGTGGGAGTAAACCCCCACCGTACGGATGGGCTCGCGTGCTCGTGCAGTTGAATATGGCAATTCATCGTCATCACGAGGGAGCAGAGCGACCGTGGTGATCTGACTTTCTTTCGCTATTCGTTGGCGACCTGCGGTCGGCTCGCTTGCTCGGCGAGGAATCTGGCACGATCATTTTGTCATCAAAAGCCCATGTACATAAGCACAGTGCAATGGAGGGTGTTTATTAATAGAAAATCAAAGAAGATTTCATCTTCATTCTCCTCATTCTATCTATTGAAATAAAATAATTACAATTGATTCGTAGTATGGGCGACACATGCTGTTAGGACAATGATGGTTTACAATTTGTGTAGGATGATTGTTTACACTTTTGTCAATCACATAGAATCTTCTGGATCATAATAGCAAGCGCATATATGCCATGAGAGCGGGTAACCACAGGGGGTTACCCCTACCTCCAGGGGTTAAGGAGGGGGCAGCTTTGTAGGGGCAGACCCCCGTGTCTGCCCTGGAATATGTAAACAATCACCCTGTATAATGTGTAAACAATCATACTTGTCTAAACAACATGCTTCGCCCCTACCTCCAAAAAATGATCGTTTCATAATGTTATTCAACACCCTCAAAAAATACAATGTCATCTTGATTTTGCTGATGTATAATCAGCTTGTTAAATCAACCAAGAGGTCTCGCGATGAGCACAGCATTAGATTTTCAATCCATCATCTTCAAACTGCAAACTTACTGGGCGGGGCAGGGTTGCCTGATCTGGCAACCTTATTATTCCCAGGTTGGCGCCGGCACGATGAATCCTGCCACCTTTTTGCGAGTACTCGGCCCGGAGCCTTGGCGTGTCGCTTACGTGGAACCTTCGGTTCGGCCAGATGATGGACGCTATGGAGTCAACCCAAACCGTCTGCAGCAGCATACCCAATTCCAGGTCATCCTCAAACCCGATCCAGGAAATCCGCAAGAGCTCTATCTGAACTCGCTGCTTGCATTGGGTATTGACCCGGCACAACATGATATCCGCTTCGTGGAAGACAACTGGGAATCGCCAGCACTTTCCGCTTGGGGACTGGGCTGGGAAGTCTGGCTGGATGGGCAGGAAATCACCCAGTTCACCTACTTTCAACAGGCGGGTGGGATTGTTTTGGATGTGCCCGCAGTCGAAATCACTTACGGTCTCGAGCGTATCGCCATGAGTCTGCAAAAGGTAAATCATTTCAAGCTGATACGCTGGAATGAGGACCGCACTTATGGAGATGTCTACCAGGTGGCGGAACGTGAACACTCGACCTACTACTACGAGGTTGCAGATGTGCCTAATATCCGGCAAATGTTCTCCCTTTTTACGAAAGAAGCAGAGAATGCTCTGTCAAGAGGGTTGGTGCTGCCGGCTTATGACAACATTATCAAATCCTCGCATACCTTCAATGTCCTGGACGCCCGTGGGGCGGTTGGCTTCACTGAACGGCAGGCATTGTTTGGTAAAATGCGCGAGCTTTCCAAAAAGGTGGCAGAGGCTTACTACGCCCAACGCGAAGAAATGGGCTTCCCCTGGCTGGAAAGCAATCAACCGGCACTCACGCTGGAGGAGGAACCTTTAGTTGAAATCAGCGAAGAACGCGCTGACTTTTTGTTTGAAATTGGCTGCGAAGAACTGCCCACCGCTGACCTGGATTCCGCTATTGGCAATCTTGAGAACCTGATTAAGACTCTGTTGGTTGACGCACGGCTGGGGTTCGATACGTTGAGTGTATATGGCACGCCGCGCCGCCTGGCGGTGCAGGTGAAAGCGCTTCAGACTCACCAGGCTGAGCGAAAACTCGTGGTGAAGGGCCCGCCAGCTGACCGTGCTTTTGACGCTGCAGGAAAACCGACCAAGACCGCGGAAGGATTTGCCCGCAGTCGCGGCGTAGCCGTTGAGGAATTGCAGGTGGGCAACTTTGATAATGGTCGTTACGTGGTTGTGGAGATGCAAGAAGCCGGCAAACCCGCACTTGAAATTCTAGTTGCGGCGCTGCCGGGAGTCATCGCGAATTTGCGCTTCACCAAGTCCATGCGCTGGAACGACAGCGGCGTTAGCTTTTCACGGCCGATCCGCTGGTTGGTGGCTCTGCTCGGAGAGACCGTTGTGCCATTCAGCTACGCAGGGCTGAAATCCGGGCGCATAACCCATGGTTTGCGCTTCTCGGAGGATGCGGAGAAAATTCTGCAATCTCCTGCTGATTATCCCATCTATCTGCAGGCGCAGGGCATCATTCTTGATTCTGCGCAGCGTCGTAAGGAGATCTGGAAGCAAGCATTGGCGCTGGCAGAGAAAGTCGGTGGCACGCTGGCAGAAGACCCAGATTTGTTGATGGAAGTTGCCAACCTGGTGGAAAGACCCGCAGCGTTGTTGGGCAGCTTCGACCCGCGTTATCTTCAGAACCTGCCTGCCGAAGTACTTGTCAGTGTCATGAAAAAACACCAGCGCTATTTCCCGGTGATCAACACCGATGGCAGCCTGACCAACCACTTCATCATTGTACGAAACGGAGATTACGCATTTGCCGAAACGGTAGTAGACGGCAATTTACAGGTAATCCATGCCCGCTTTGCTGATGCTGAGTTCTTTATCCGTGAGGATTTGCAGAAAAAACTGGGTGATTTCGTGCCTGACCTGGAGCAGTTGACCTTCCAGAAGGAACTTGGATCGATGCTCGGGAAAACCCATCGCATCCAAAAGCTAAGCAGTCAGCTCAGCCTGATACTGGGGTTGAGCGCAGCGGATAGGCTCACTACTGATCGTGTAGCTGAACTGTGCAAAGCTGACCTTGCGAGTCAGATGGTGGTAGAAATGACCAGCTTGCAAGGTGTCATGGGACGCTACTATGCAGAGAAATCCGGAGAGTTGCCAGAAGTTGCCCAAGGCATCTTTGAGCACTATCTTCCCCGTACCGCAGAAGACCACTTACCCGAAGGATGGGCAGGTGTTTGCGTGGGGTTGGCTGACCGCCTTGATTCGATTGCGGGCTTGTTCGCGGTCGGTCTGGCACCAAACGGCAATAAGGACCCATTTGCTTTGCGGCGTACCGCACTTGGGCTGGTGCAGCTTTTGATCGAAAAGCGAATTCGCTTTGATGTCCGGGAAGGTTTGGCAGCAGCAGCACGCTTGCAGCCAGTGGAAGTGAAACCAGAGGCGATAGACGCTGCTGTAGAATTTGTTGCAGGCAGGTTGCATGGACTGCTTCTGGATAAAGGTTTCCGTTATGACGTAGTGGATGCGGTTGAGCGGGTGAATGCAACCAACCCGGCGCTTGCTGCTGAGCAAGCTGCCGTACTGGACGCCTGGGTGAGCCGAAATGATTGGGGGACGATTCTCCCTGCGTATAGCCGCTGCTTACGTATGGTCCGTGATTTACCGCAGGAGTATGCCGTTGATGAAAGCTTGTTGGTAGAAACGGAAGAAAAGGCGCTGTATGAGGGAGTTCAAAAGGCACAAGAAAGCCTCAGGGATGAACCGACCTTCGAGAATGCATTGGTTCAAATAGAACAGCTTGTCCCGTTGATCAATGCGTTTTTTGACAAAGTGCTGGTAATGGTAGAGGATGAACCGCTGCGCAATACCCGACTGGGAATGCTGCAAGTTATCGCAGGATTGTTGAAACCTTTTGCGGACCTTTCCAGGTTGGAAGGTTTTTAGGGGATGGCGGGCAGGTTGTAGGTTATAGGGGATTGTCGTAGCGAACGCGGCTTGTCCCGTTCCACGTCACAACAAGAACGGCGGAAGGTGTTTAGACAAGTATGATTGTTTACACATTATACAGGGTGATTGTTTACATATTCCAGGGCAGACACGGGGGCTGCCCCTACAAAGCTGCCTCCTCCTTAACCCCTGGAGGTAGGGGTAACCCCCTGTGGTTACCCGCTCTCATGGCATATATGCGCTTGCTATTATGATCCAGAAGATTCTATGTGATTGACAAAAGTGTAAACAATCATCCTACACAAATTGTAAACCACCTGAGTTTCTCATTTTAGTGTCCTGAAGAAAGCTTATCCAAAATTGTGCTAATGGATGCTGGGATTTCGGGCTCTGCGATAAGTTCATTTCCATTGATTGTAATAATGCCAGTCCGAATCGGTCTGAGTAGTTTCACGAATCGCTTGATACTTATCCCGGTTTGCATCTCAATGCTTTTGCTGATTGCCAAGGCCGCCAAAACAATTGTCAAGTGCGCCTCGATAGAATCTCTCTTCCGGTGGTAAATCGGCCTGGCTTTGAGGTCCGATTTGGCCATGCGGAATGTTGCTTCAACTTGGAAAAGTTGATGATAAAAGGCTATCACCTCAGCATCAGGGATGTCGAGATTGGTTACATAGCCCTTGATACCTGCCAGTGATTTTGCTTTGTCAATAAGAGTCTGGTTAAGACGCTTGCTTTGGCCTTCAATGGTCAGAAACTTAGTTCTGGTAACAGGAACTTGACCATCAACCGCCTTCTTTGCCTTGGCTATTTGCTTTTCAATGTTCCGTAAATCCAGGGCAGCCCGCTTGCTTCGGTATTGGTATACAATGCGATAGTCTTCTTGTTGTGCAACCACAATCTGGTGATCCCGCATCTCACCGGCTTTTTGACATTCCTCAAGCTGATAAGGAACTTTGTTTAAGCGTGAACCGACGATGTATGTAAATCCTTCTTTGCCAAGCGCTTCTAAATTGCTGGCACTGAGCATAGCTGCATCCGCTACTACTGTGACCTGCTTCAAATGATGTTCGCTTGAAAAGCCTTAATCATTGGTAAAATGGTCTTCGTTTCAGCTTTATTCCCTTCAAAGCTTTGTAAACCCAAAGGAAAGCCGTTTTTATCCACCAGAAGACCAACAATGATTTGTGGCTCCAGTCGACGTTCTTTGCTCAGACCTGGCTGGCGATATTCATCCTCTTTTTGAACCTCAAAGTACAAGCTGGTTACGTCATATAGCACTAAACTAAGTGCTTCCCCATGAATATACTCAAAACAAGCCTGACTGATAATCTCTCGATAGCCTTGCTCTGCAGCTTTGACAAGACTTCGATAAAGTTTGTTTCTGTCAATATTATCTGTGCCCAAATCTGCCAATACTCGCAAGCTGTCTATTTTTGACGTTGGCTCTACAATCCTTGTAAGACATAAAGCCTCAAATACATCGTCTCGCAGTTCGCAAATCCAAGCTTTTGATACTCTTGTTGTAAGATTTTCCAAAGTAGACCCGAATAGGTCTGCCTGATTTCTACTCGAAAGCCGGATGCCGCTTCAGGAAAGAGTTCCGGTTGCTTGGCGTGTAACTTGTTATGAGCTATTGCCAGCAAAACACGGAGATCCTCATCGGTATGAGCACTACCTATGTGAATAATCCGCACAACTTGACCTTTTTCTTTGAAAGCAATCTGAACAGCAGTAGCTCCACTGGCTGTTTTCACTTTTCTAATGAACGCCATGCCTACATTTTAGACTATTTTTTTGCCCCCTTAGTGTCCCGAAAACCGCTCCTTTCCTCGATGAAAACGCTGTTTTTAGTGAAAGTGAGAAACTCAGGTCCTACAAAATTGTAAACCATCATTGTCCTAACAGGAAGGCCGTTCCCTGCAAAAGACGTAATTGGAGGATGGGGTGCCAGTTTTTGCCATACGGGGTAGGGAACGCGGCTTGTCCCGTTCCACGTCACAACAAGAACGGCGCAAGGCCGTCCCTACAAAAGACGTAATTGGAGGATGGGGTGCCAGTTTTTGCCGGATTGAGCCCCGTTTGTAATCATGCGGGATAGGTGAAGCGTCATCGGTCCTACAAGCATTAACTAATTAACAAATACTTGCTGCTCTTTAATCCCCAAAGGTCAAAATATGCTTGACTTTGGCGACTGCTTCGCTGAGAGTCGAACCCAGGTAGATTCCGCCGAGCTCTTTTTGGGCTTCGAGGTTCTCGTCCAAGTACCGTCCTCCGTATGCCAGTTTCGGTTTTCCTCGTAAATTTGCCAGTTTTTCGGCGAATCCACGCAGTAAATAGGCGGTTGGCTCCTGGTTGACTATCAGACAAATCAGCTTGGGTTTTGCGTAAGTGGAGTAATCCAACAAATCCTCAACCGGAAGATCAGGCCCCAAATATTCCACGAATAACCCAGCCTGGCGCAATAAAATTGCCAGCATGAGGGCGTTCAATTCGCGCATCTCTTCCGGACCGCAACCCACCAGGATTAATGCCCCTTCTTTGACCACTGGCAGGTTATGCATAATCGCCTGGAGCTTGCTGTTGAGATACCCAAGCGACAAGTGTTCGGTGGCAATCAGAATTTCACCGCGATACCAAGCTTCATTGAGAAGTTCGAGACTCGGAGTGATAATCTCTTCAAAGATGGTCAAAAGGCTGAAATATGTCTGGCATTCATCCAATATAGCGTTTGCACGGTCTTCATTATGGGCAATCAGTGCGCCAAAGAGGATTTCCGCAAAATCACGCGCAGGACGCGGAGGTTTCCGGTGGGGGGTATCTGCCACGTTGGTCTGCACGCTCTCAGGCCAGTTACCTTTCTCGCGTTCCTGCTTGAATTGAAGCACCACCTGACTGATGCTCACGCCGGAATCCAGGCGGCGTTGGACCCAGAGGAGTAGTTGAACATCGCGTTCCGAATAGAGGCGGTAGCCATTGGGCATGCGGGTTGGTTGCAGCAGATCGTAGCGCCGCTCCCAGGCGCGCAGGGTTACAGGTTTGATGCCTGTACGGTTTTGCACTGCCTTGATGGTAAAAGTCGGTTCGGTCGGAAAATTGTCGATGGTAGTCATGCGCTACTCCTTCAGCAATCTGGATGCCTCAAAGATATCGTCGAGAAATTTCTGGCGTTCTTCTGGGGTCATCAAACGAGGTTTGGCAATTTCTTCGAGCGTGATGGTAAGGAGTTGGGTGGAAATGTGACGTCCCTGGTAGAAGAAATGCTTCTGAATAAAGCTATCATAGGTGATGTAATACCCAGGCTGATCGAAAAAGAGATTTCCCAGACCATAATGAATAAAGCTATGGTTCCAGAATTCCATTGCCTTGCCAACATGGCTTTGGCTGCCATTGACGATCACTGCGCCGGCATCGGCCAGCCGCCTGAAATCGCGGATGGCACGGGATTGGGCTGTCGTCAGATAATCCTCCTGGTATTGGAGGGTCACTATCGGCAGGTATCCCTGGCTGCGCAGGCGGGTTACTTCGTCAGAGATCCAGCCGAAATCCTCGCAAGGCGCAGCTCCGCTGGAATCCTCCGTTGCCCATGCCATCAGAGGTCCATAGGAATTGCAGCCGATAAATGCCAGCTTGTTGCCGTTCTTCTCGATTAGCAGGGGTTTTTTGGCATCAGCAATGTTTACTCCGCCGGCATACCACTGCATGCCATTTTTGCGGTAAAGGTCGAGCGTGAATGGCACTGAATCGACCCGATACAGTGCGCGCGCATCGTTATTATGGTTGCCAGTGAGTTCAATAATGTCCGCCCCAAGGTCAGCAAGCAAATCAATATAGGCGGGATCACTGCAAAAGATATAGCCCGCGTAATCAGGGTTGGGGAAAGGGCAGCCTTCGTAAAATGAGACCTCGTTGCTGATGTGAGTCAGGTCAGCAGAGCGCATGAAATCACGAATTTCGGTGCCCGGAAAGAGCACACCCTCGGTGGACATGACATAGGCCGTATCGCGCGCCATAGCGGTGACGCCGGTCATGATCAGGCTCGTGAGGTGAGTCTCGTCGCGGTTTGGTGGGGGCAAAAGCGCCTTAAGCTGATCTTCTGTGAGCGTGAGATCAGTAAGCTTACTGCTGAGGGTGATCCGTTGGGTCAGTGGAGTCGATTCGGGGGAGAAATTATCATCGAGCGGGCTCTTGCCATCGATGGAAATAACTTTCCACTGTGGTGAGAGCAGTTCAAAGGGTAAAATAGCCCAGGTGCCTTCCTGGGTCTCCATTTCAGGCTTGAAGAAGTCGTCCCTGACAGGCTGTATCTTGCTTTTTGGGAGAATCGCGCTGGCAGATAGATTGAACATGTGCAAAACGATAGCGTTGTCCTGGTCCCGCAGCAGTAGCGTATCGATCGCCAATGGAATGTCTTGGGGTTTGTAGCCGCGGGCAAGGGAACGCAGATCCGCCAGTGTGAGATCATCCTGCACGGTGAAGAATGGTGCAACGAGGGCATATGTCTGCCATGTTTCTCCCAACGATATGTTGTTTTTTGGGGGGTCACCGGAAGTAAGAAAGAGGTTCGCTTCGGTCTTGGTGCTGGTGATGATGATCCCTTCAGGGAGGATGATTTTTTCCAGAAAGTCGGCAGGCAGGAGGGGATCGAGCCAGAGGGTTAACGGCACCGAGGTCGGAGTGGGGCTTGGCAACAGTGTTGGGGGAGCTGTAGGTGAAATTGGTGTCGCAGGCAGCAGGGCGGGGGTCTTTTGGGAATTGTTGGAAGAAGTTACCGGCGCTGGCTGCAGCTGGCAGGCTCCCAGCAACAAACTGCTCAGCACAATGAAAATGACCAGGTGGAAGGGCTTAAACTTACTATGTGAGTTCATCATCAATCCCCCAAAAAAGGTCATTTTTCGTGCGCTGGTGCGGCTTAGGTTCGGGGAAGCCCTGCATAAAGCGATCGACTGACCTTACGAAGAGTCTCATGAGCCAGGCATTCAACCCACGGGGTTTCTGCCCGCTGCCCTGGCTGGCATGGCAGGCGGCTGCCTGCTCGCGCTGCTTCAGGACTGGGCGGTAATTGACTTTGACATGCACCGGAAACGACGCTGAAGCGATTTGGAGCAGGTCGATATCCCCAGCTTCGCCAAGCGTGGCACAGGATGAGTAGACTTCAGCACCTCGCATGGCCAGCATGCCGCTCATGCCGAAGGCTTCATCGTCAGGATGAGCGAAGCCTGAGAGGATACGTTTTCCGTGAATGTCATTGGTCATTTGAATACCTTTTGTATAACGTTCTAATTATAATCTCATCTAATAACCCTCGCTAGTAACGGAACAGCTTGGTATTGCGAGCCTCTTTTGCGCCTGTGCCCGCGTAACAGGTATGGCGATCTGCAATGAATCCGTCATCGCGAGCTTCTGTTGCGCGGCGATCCGCATTAAATCCTTCATTGCGAGCCTCTGTTGCGTGGCGATCTGCTTTTGGATTGTGATAATTGGAGACCTCCGCTCAGTTCGTAGGCCGGATTCCTCAGTTGAATCCGGCTTGGGTTTATTGCTGCCATATTGCCGGATTAAAAAGCGCAATCCGGCCTACGGGGCTTCTTTCCTTTGTCGGCCGGGTTCCGCTTCTGAACCCGGCTTCATGACAGACGGTCACCTCTCATGCGCAGCGTATACGCCGGCACGATCAGGATAACCCTCATCCAACGCAAGCGGTCTCCACCTGCCCTGGCTTGCCACGGGTTCTCCCAAGGGCAAAGCCCTTTAGCCCTCTCCTGGGAGAGGGTCGGCGCAGCTGGGGTGAGGGAGAAGGTTGGTAAAGGCATCCCTCAGCCACCGCAAGCGGTTCCAATGACAGGCATGCACGTAATCATGAGCTTCTTTTGCGTGGCGATCTGGCTTTTTCATCTTCTTAGACTATCAAAACTGCAGACTGTTGCGACGCTCTGATGGGTTCCCGAAGTAACTATGTTGAATATCAAGAGCATACAGGGTTGAAAAGCTCTCTTTCCGCATCCAGGATTGCTGGGAACAAATTGTAGGGAACAGGCCTGCCTGTTCCACAAGGTAGATAGAAAAGTCGTTTCTGGTTACAGCAGGCCTCAACCCTACCTCATACAAATACAAATAAAAGTTCATTTTTCCAACCGACAAGATCCTTCTTCATTTCTCAGGATGACAAACTGCAGTCTGTTGCGTCGCCCTGACGGGCTCCCCGAAGTAACTATCTTGAATGTCAAGAGTATACAGGGCACAACCCGGATTGCAGGGAACGGGTTGTAGGGAACAGGAATGTCTGTTCCACAGGATAGACAGGAATGCTGTTCCTGGTTGAGGCAGGCTGTTTAGACAAGTATTATTGTTTACACATTTTCCGGGGTGATTATATACGGGTTAAGGGCAGACACAGGGGTCTGCCCCTACGAAAGCCACCTTTCTTTCAAACACCAGAGGTAGGGCTAACCCCCCGTAGTTACCCGCTATATGGCAGACACAACGTTTTCGAGGGTGGTCCCAAAAATAATCCCATGATCCGAGATGGCCTGCTTGCTTGATGAAAGTGTAAACAATCACCCTAAACAAGGTGTAAACCATCATTGTCCTGACATAGCCCCTCAACATTACCTCATACAACTAAATATTCCTTTTTTCGACCGACAAGATCTTTCGTCATTTCTCAGGATGACAAGAAGCAGACTGCCGCATCGCCCTGATGGGTTCCCAAAGTAACGCATCCCTTGAAGATTGCCCCTCTAATAGCCAAGGGTTGGCGCGTTTCTTGCATCATATTAAGCAGGTTCATTGGAAGGAGTTCATCATGTCAGGACTACTTATCGGTTTTTTTAAACAATTCTTTCTCCCGCTGGGATTTGTTGCCCTGTTACTAATCATCACCCTCTTCCTCATCAAAAACCATCCCAAAACAGCAACCTGGTTGGTTTTGATTTGTGTCGTCATTGTTGGCGTGTTTGGTAATCCGATCTTTTCCACCTTCTTCACCCGCTCAATGGAATGGCGCCATATGCCAGTTACCGCTGGCACCCAGGCAGATGCAATCCTGGTGCTCGCCCAGGGCACCCAGCCCGCAGATACCCCACGCCAGCGCGTGGAAGTCCAGGAACAGGCAGACCGTCTGATTTACGCCGCCACACTCTACCAGCAGCAAGCAGCTCCCCTCATCATTATCAGCGGAAATTCCAGCCAGACTGCTTCCGGCCGCACGCTTCTGCTTGAACTCGGCGTGCCGATTGATGCCATCCAGGTTCAGGACCAAGCCAAAAACATGCGGGAAGACGCCGCCCTTTGTGCGCCAATCCTGGCATTACTAAACGTTAACCACATCCTGCTGGTCACTTCTGCCATCCAGATGGACCGCGCCTACTTTGTGTTCCGCCAACTCGGCATCGAGGTCACGCCTGCTCCCACAGATTATCATGTCACCCTGCAAGACTGGGAAACCCTGACCGCCTGGGATTGGCGCAACACCATCACCAAGCTCATGCCCACCACCCAGGCTTTTGACCAGTCAGCTGCCGTTCTTTGGGAGTATGTGGGCTTGGCGTTCTATCGCATAAAAGCGTTCTTCTAAATTGGTGAAATCGCTGACCCTCTATCAGCGATAAAACTTCCGCAGAAAGTCTGCCAACCCTTCGGTTGGCAGACTTGATTAAACCCCTAACGGAACCTTACAGCACTAAAAATCGTCTATACCAAAAGCCTTTATCAAGGAGAAGCCTAATGTTTCGTAAAATTTCGTTTGTGGTGCTGTGTGTCACAATTCTTGCTGGTTGTACTGCCAACCCCACACCATCCGCGCAGATTAGTAACCTCACCGGCAAGTTGGCATACCAAACCGCGCCGCAGTTCACCCAGGATGAATTGCAGCAACTCGTGGCAAGCCAGAATAAATTTGCGGGTGCGATCTTCCTATACCAGGCTGAAGCCAAAGAAAACCTGGTAATCTCGCCCTATAGCCTCTACCAGGCGCTGAGCATGCTCTATGCCGGAGCGGCAGGAGAGACCGCCAGCGAAATGCGGCTGGCAATGCGCCTGCCTTGGGAGGACGCCCGCGTGCATCGCCTGATCAATGCGCTCAACCAGCAAATTCTCAGCTCCGCTGACAGTGGAGCCGAACAAGATCAGGGGTTTGAACTGCAGACGGCTAACGCCCTCTGGGCAGCCCAGGACCGTCAATACCAGCAGGCTTTCCTGGATACTCTTTCCCAAAACTACGACGCTGGCTTAAAAATCCTCAATTTTGCTGACGCAAGTGCCGCATCCAACGCCATCAACACCTGGGTTGCGGAGCAGACGCATCAGAAAATTACGCGGCTCGCCGAACCTTCCATGTTCAGCCCGAACACAGCCCTGGCGCTGACCAATGCAGTCTATTTCAAGGCTGCCTGGCAATATCCTTTTAATGAAGCCGCCACAACTGCCGAGCCCTTCACGCTCCTGAGTGGTGAGCAGCAAAACGTGCCCACCATGCACCTGAGGGAGACGCTCAACGTAAGCGTCACAGAAGAGCTTACCGTAGTGCAGCTGCCTTACGCCGGCGGAAAGATGGTGATGGAAATCCTCATGCCCAGCCCTGACTTGTGGAACTCTCCCGAAGGTCTTGGCCAGCTTTGGTCAACCGGGGCAAATTACCCTGAAATGCAGCCGGTATATGTATCGCTTAGCATGCCAAAATTCCGCATTGAGCCCCCAACAATGGATCTGATCCCTGCTCTCAATGCGAATGGCATGCGGCTTGCCTTCACAGATAACGCCGATTTCTCGGGCATCAGTGGTGATCAATCACTGTACGTCAGCACCATTGCCCAAAAAACCTATATTGACGTTGATGAGCATGGTACGGAAGCCACCGCAGCTACAATTGCAGTTGTGACAGAAAAATCCGCCCCAGGTGAAGAACCCCTGCAGATCACAATTGACCGTCCCTACATCTTCCAAATCCGCGACACAGCCACTGGTGCTATCCTCTTCATAGGCACAGTGATGCAGCCTTAATCCTGGGTTGGAACAAACCAGCTGACTTTAACGTCACATTATCAGCGGAATAAATACACTCCGCAAGAGGAGAAAAAATGAAAACAAGCAAAATCCTATTCTATATCGTGAGTGATCAGCGCTCTCATGCTGGGAGCCTGCGTACCATTCAAAGCCCAACCGAACCTTACCCGGTTGACGAGACAGAAACCCGCCTGTGGAAGAACCAGGCGAAGTCACTGACGCAAGCGGCAGCGTGGCATACATTGTCGATCCCCAGGCTGACCCACAAGCGGTCAAACAACTCGCCCAGTCCAATAACGGCTTTGCGCTGGCGCTCTACCAGGCATTGCGCGGTGAAGAAGGCAACCTGATCTACTCGCCTTACAGCATCTTCCAGGCGCTGCTTATGACCGCTGCCGGCGCTAAAGGCGCGACTGCCAGCCAGATGGCGAGCGTTTTGGGAGTGGATCTGAACGATCCTGAAATCCACAACCTGATGAACGCTCTCAACCAGGCGCTCACAACACAACCTGAGTATCTACAAGGCGATGCTCAACCTTTGACCTTCACGGTCGCTAATGCTGTCTGGGCTCAGAAGGACTTCCATTTTGAACAAGCCTTCCTGGACACGCTTTCTGCCAATTACAACGCCGGGCTGAAACTGGTGGACTTCAACAAACCCGAGGATGCACGCGCCCTTATCAACCTGTGGGTGGCTGCTCAGACCAATGACAAGATCAAAGAGCTCATTCCGGAAGGCGTGCTCAATGAGATGACCCGCATGGTGCTCACAAACGCCATTTACTTCAAAGGTGCCTGGTCCAATCAGTTTGAAGAAAAAGACACCAAAGATGGCAGCTTCACGCTCATCGACGGCAGCAGCAAGACTGTGCCCTTCATGCACGGCAACTTCACCCTCTCTGCCCTGGTCAACGACAAACTTTCCGCCGTCAGGCTGCCTTATGAAGGCGGTACCTATGCCATGGCAGCTTTATGCCCTCCGCTGACTTTGCGGGGTTCGAGGCAGAATTGACAGTTGGGGATTTGGAACAACTTTTGTCCGATCTCCAGTCTTCTTCAGCCATGGTCGACCTGAGCATGCCAAAATTCCAGGCTGAAAGCCGCTTTGCTCTGGCTGATATACTGGCTGGGCTCGGCATGCCGGACGCTTTCGATGCCCAAAAAGCTGATTTTTCAGGCATGACAGGCAAACCCGACCTGATGATCAGCTCGGTTCTGCACCAGGCAACCATTGAGGTCAATGAACAAGGTACCGAAGCTGCCGCCGCAACCGCGGTGGCGATGAACCTGACCTCCATGCCTGGCGAGACCTACACCATTCGGCTGGATAAGCCTTTCATCTATGTGATCTACGAGACAATCACCAACACCATTGTTTTCATGGGGCGTGTGGTGAATCCGTAATTGCATTAGGGATAAAAAAACTCCTGCGAAAGCAGGAGTTTTTTACTTACACCTTAGGCAGTCGAACTCATGCAACGAGTGAGACAAGAAACCACCCGCATAGCGGGTGGTTGTGAATACTGGATCTGATTACCCAACCATATAAGCCATGGAGACGGTGCCCGGACCAACGTGGCTGCCGATCACGGGGCTGACCTCTGAGCGAATGATCTCGATCGGGTTCAGGCGTTCTTTGGCGAGATTTTCCATCGCGACCATGTCATCAAATGCCAGCGCGTGGAAGGGTGCCAGGCGGACCGGGCTGCGACCATCAACACCTTTTTCAATCAGGTCCACCATGCGGTTCAGAGCTTTCTTGCGCGAGATCACGCTCTCGACCAGTTCGATTTTTCCGTCGCGAATCTCCATGATGGGTTTCAGGTTTAACGCCGAACCGAACAGGCGTTTGGCAGAGTTGATGCGCCCGCCGCGATGCAGGTATTCGAGCGTGTCTACCGTGAAATAGACACCGATGCGCCCATGAGCGTCCTGGGCTAATGCCTGGCATTCTTTCAGGCTGGCGCCTTTTTCGGCTGCCCGCGCGACTTCCAAAACCATCAAGCCGAGTGCCATCGAGACAAGTTTCGAGTCCATCACAATCAGGTTTTCAGGATTTCCCATTTCGACTTTTGCCTGAACTGCTGAGTCGATCGTGGCTGAAAGGCCGCTGGAAATACTCAGGTAAAAAACCTGTTTGCCAGCATCCAGTAATTTTCCAAATAATTCAAGGAATTGCCCTACGGTTGCCTGGCTGGTGGTAGCCATGCTTTTGGATTGGGCTAATTGTTGGTAAAACTCTTCAGCCTGGATGTCGACCCCATCAAGGTAGGATTTGCCTTCCCAGTTGACCGTCAGTGGTATGACTGGAATTTGATATTGATCTACATATGCCTTTGGCAGGTAAGCCGATGAATCTGTGGCGATGATTACATTATTCATAATAGCCTCATCAAAATTAGTTTTGTTAAAGTATATCATACCCATCTCCCCGCCTGTTTGCCCCAGACATGCCCAAACTGCCCCAAATTGACAGGCCCAAACCTTTTGAAAGGGAATTTCAGAGAGGTTTTGGCGTTCCCGGATAGGATTTGATAGGTTCAGACACCTTGCAGATGTTATCATAACGCCATCTAAACTGGTGAACCCCACCTCAAAGAGATATTGTGGGTCTGAGGAAGGTATTTATGGAACCAACACAAATTGAAAACAATAGGAATGTCAACGAGAAACCAATTGCTCCAACTGTGATCGAAGAAAACCCTGTTCAGGTGAATGGAAGGCTGAAGCGCCCATTTCCAATTCTGTTGATAGCTTTTACGGCAGCAGTGCTGCTTGATCTGCTCTTCTTTGAAAAGTCGTGGGGCTGGCACTGGGCAGTAGCGGTTAATCTCTACCTGATAGCTGCTGTTATTAGTGCACGCCTGGAGGGCAAGCGGCTTCCGCTCACAAGCCTCACGCTGATCGCGCTCACCAGCCTCACAGCTTTCCTGACGGGCTTACGCAGCGCAAGCGCCACCACCACCGCGCTCATCCTCGTCAGCGGTCTGGGCATGCTTTTGGTGACAGTCAGCCTGCTGAATGGGCAGTGGATGCAATTCCGCCTCCGGGAGTTGATTGGAGAATTCTTCAAGCTGATCCCCTCAGGCGTGATCGGCACTCCTTCATTGATTCTGGAAGGCATCCAGCTCTCGCAGGACAACAAGAATCAACCCCCGGAAAAAAGCAAGCCAGGGCTGGCAATTTTACGCGGTGTGCTGATCACCATCCCGCTTCTGCTGCTTTTTGGTTTGCTGCTGGCTTCTGCGGATACTATCTTTTCGGAGATGCTCGGTTCCGCTTTCGACTGGCTTAAATTAGATGATTTTGATCATTTCACCCGGCATATTTTCATTATTCTGCTGCTGACCTGGTTTGGGGCAGCAGGGCTCTGGCACGCGCTCACAAAGAGCGGAAAGCAGCTGGCGATCCAACCCGATAAACCTTTATTCAAACCTTTTTTGGGAATGACCGAAACCAGCATCGCCCTGATCAGTCTTAATATACTGTTTGCTTCTTTCCTGGTGGTGCAGTTTCGCTATTTCTTCGCCGGCTCCGCGAATGTGAGCATTGACGGTTTTACTTATGCCGAGTACGCCCGACGCGGCTTCTTCGAATTGGTAGTTGTCGCCTTGATCACTGGCGTTTTGTACTTCAGCCTTGCATCTTTCACCAAACGGGACACACCGGCAAAAAAACACGCTTTTTCGGTAATGGCGGGCCTTCTGCTTGCACAGGTTGGCGTGATGCTGATTTCAGCTTTCCAGCGCCTCCATCTTTATGAGCAGGCTTATGGCTTCACCAGCTTGCGCCTGGCAGCGCATGTCTTCATGGTCTTCGTTGGGCTGCTTTTGCTGGCTCTGATCATCATGGAGCTGACAAATTCCTTCCGCAAACTGGGGCTGGTGTTAGTGCTGAGCATGCTGGCTTTTGCGCTGGTGATGGTTGGGATCAATGAGGATGCGCTGATCGCCAAACAGAACCTGGAAAGGGCTGTGCAGGGTGAAAAACTGGACGCTGCTTACCTGGTTTACGGTCTTTCCAATGATGCCGTACCGACCCTTTTCCACTATATGGATAACGGAGAACTTGATCCGAAATTACAGGAGAAGTTGCAGTTGGTCATGGCATGCCGGCTTGCCAATTTTGAAGATAATTATGGGGACGCCACCTGGCAGTCGATCACTATTCCCACGCTGGCTGCCGTAAAGCTTTATACACGGCACGATGAAGTGCTCAGTGCCATCCCGCTCAACACCATCGGCACCGGTACCACCATAAGCATCGACGGAGAGATTATTTGGTGCGACGGTGCGCCGGATTAAGGACGACATGAATTCACCTGGCTAAATCGAAATTAGAGGGCAGAGCGCGCAAATGAGGCGCATTCCGCTCTACGAATTTGACCCATCTATTCTTGGGTATATAAAAAACAGGACGCAAGCCCTGTTTTTTTAGTCTTGGAGATCAGCTATATTTTGCGCGTTCGCCACAGGTAAAAGCCTAAACCGAGCCCTGCCAACAAGATAACCCCACCAATAATGGCAAGCACTGGTGAACGGCGGGCTGAGTCGGGCTCCACCACGCCAGCAGAAGGAGCGGCTTCCTGTGCCCCAAAGTCGATGGTGGCATCTTCGCCAGCTTTGACTTCGAGCGCGTAGTTGGTCGCCGTGGTGGCGTTAAAGCCGTCCGGGATGG